>CAZGAW010000113.1:0-17535 GCA_964523645.1 uncultured bacterium
TACTGCAGCACCTCTGTATCCGTGAGCGTCGGTTCACAATCAAAGGTGCGATTTACTTCATCGTATTTCATTATTGTTTCCTTGGGTTATCTGAGTTAGCGTCAGAAACTCCAATTTTCCCTTTCCATAAATCCTTGCAGATTTGTCCAGTCCACATCAAAATGCTCGCAGATGTTTGGAATTTTTTGCAGCATGCGGTCTTTCACTTTCTTGTGTGACAACACAATAGTTCATGACCTTCGCTTGAGCAATAATAAACGGATCCGCAAAAGGATTGTCTCCCAGCCGTGTTCTATCCGGTAATGATGCTTTGAAATGTGGCACTGAAAATATTTCGTTGACTAATTGCATCACTGCTGGATTTGGAGTGACAAATACATTTTTGTGGAGTTTTATCTATTCAACTAAGTGGTCTTCAGCCGCGTTTCGATCTAATTCTCTGAGAACTTCCCGCACAGAAATTATTTTGCCATTTTCTACCGCCTGATTGAATCTTTTCCAAAAACTTGGGAATTGTTCTGGATAGTAGTGTCCTATTACTATGAAGCAATTTGTGTCAAATACGTAAGCCATTAACGGAGTGCCCTTCTCAATAGGCAGTCTTCCAACTGAGGTAAATGTTTAACCTTCACGTTCAGATGTTCTGCGAGTTGTTCAACAGAACAATGTCCCTCACGATATTTTCCAAACGCGAGTTCCATAAACCTGTAACCCAGATACGTGGCGCGAGTGTTGTAATAACTCCCACCCCCTGGGCTCGTTTTATCTGTTCTTTTTTCTATACGACGTTTGTAGTCTTCAGTCCATTGGTTTATCTTTTCCCAATAATTTCCTTGTGTAAGAATGCCTTTTCTGACTAACTTTAGCAAGATGACTGGACGACTCACCTTATAGTAATTTGCCAACTCCTCTATTGTTTTATCGTCATAATTAGAAAAATTAAGGTGGGTCTCAAAATCCTCGGATGGCACCAAGAACTCGCCAGCGAATTGGTCACAAAAATCTTCAATTTTCTGAGTGGTGCCACCACGAAAAATACCGCCGTGGAAAATATTACTCCGTGTAATGCCATTCTCACCGAGTAAAAGGTGCGCTAATTCATGAAAGAGTGAAAAAATCTGTCTCACGGGTTGTCTACTGTTGTTTAAGTAAATTACAGGAAATTCGTCATGTATGAGACAAAAACCTTCAACAGAATCGTCTTGGAACGCCTCCTTAAAAACGAAAATGCCTGCTTCCTCAATACGATCCCGCCAATTTTCGAGTGCCTCTGCTGCGGTTTTCCAACCTGCCTGTATATCAACGTTTATGTTTAGATACAGGCGAACTTGTTCTGCTAATTCCGTAGCCGAGTCTGCAGGACGGGCATATAGATCTCGGAAAATCTTCTGTTTTGATGGATTCGTCCCGAGGTTCAGTTCCATTAAGGAAAGTTGCCGTGCATAAGCCTGTCGCAACAAAATATGGATGCGCGGTTCCAATGGGGTGTTATCAGAACTTCGTAGCGCAAGATTTTCAGCGATATTCGGTTCTTCAGGGGGTTCCGGGAAGAAGAAAATAGCAATGGGACGCTTGTACTTATCTGCTAATTTTTCGAGTTGAACATAAGTCAGCGCGCGTTCCCCCGATTCCCAATCGTTGACGATTGAGGCATCTTTTTTCAAAAACGCGGCAATCGCTTCTACGGTGTAACCAGAACGTTCGCGCGCCCATTTGAGGATGTCGGAGTTAATCCCATAACGGTAATCCCAATATGTTAGACTAAGATGTCTCGTGACGTAAATTGTTCCAACCCTCAGTTCCATTACATGTTAACAAAACAACACTACCTTTATATATGATAACACGAATAAAGAATCTGTGTCAAATCTGCGGTGAGTCAGGGATTATTTTTCCATTCTGAAAACGCCGATTCTGAAACCGTAACGCTTGTAGAAGGCAACGGCATCTTCGTTATGGGCAAGCACGTCCAATCTGACTTTCTTATCCGTCCATACGTTTGCGTATAGCCAATCGAGCAACTGCGTAGCGATACCTTTTCGGCGGTGTGCTCTGTCCACGTACAACTGCCGCATGTAGTAGTATCCACCCTCGTTTCTGTAGAGGCAGTAGGCGATAATATGTCCGTTCTGCTTCGCTATATAGCAGCTATAGTCGGTTGCCAACCAATCTTTCATCCGTTCGATGAGTTGGGTAATGTCCATAGGATTGGGATGCCGTTCATCCTCAATGAGATGTTTGTTCAGTTCAGCGAGTCTTTCAGCATCCGTGAGTTCTGCTCTAACGATTTCCATTGCGATTGACCTGATTATGTCAACGTCACAGTCTCCTGTTTCACGAGGTCCTTTATTTCCCATTCCGAACCATAAGCCGCTAACGCTTTCGTCTCAGGAGAGAGCCGCTCCATCACTTCTGGGGGAAAAACCTCTCGGATGCCGCGCTCATTTTGAAAAAACTGTGTTTTATACCGCAGGATTAGGAATCTTCGATCGCGATCCGTCGGTTTCCATACCAGCACACCGTGTGTCAGCAGTTCGGTGATAATCACAACATCTCCCGCTTTCGGTGTCACATTGACGATAGCCGGATGGAGCGGTGCAGCTGGATTGTCGGGTTCGGGGAAAAACAGGTTTTCAGGACGTGCAAACTCGCGTTTATGGGAACCCGGCAAAACGATCAAACCTCCGTCCCCCGGATAGACATCCGTGAAATAGAAGAAAGCCACGACATCGTTTGTGAAGATCTGACCGTCTCTAATGCCATACCGTCGCGTCCAGCGGAAGCCTTCACCCGCACAATGGAGCGGTGTCATCTCTTGCCGTTCGTGCGTATTAACGACGAGCGATCCGCGATTGAAACGCGGTTTGTTCCAAGTGAGTTCTTTGAGAATCGGCCACGTAACAGGATGTAGCGTCAACGCCTCAAGCGATTTGTCCGCTGAAAATCCGTTTGAGAAGCCTTCACCCCCACGACTGATGCCAGGCGGCAATTCATCCGGTGAGGCTTGCACAAGCCGTTCAACCGCTGCCTGTGCATTACTGAGTTCTTCTGGTGTCAGGACGTTCTCTAAATGCAGGTAGCCGCGTAGGTCAAAGAGGTACTTCTGTTTCGGTGTCATCTGTCTTCCTCAAGCGGGATGAAGGTATTGTTTTCTTGCCAAACATAGTATAAAGAATTGCTTTAAATTTCAAGATAATTTACAATGTGAACAGGAAACAGTGGAGTGTCATGTAAACGAATAGAACGAAAAAGGAAGTGTAGAAATGGAATCTATTATTGTTGAGAAACTCAAGGAATTGCTGCCTTAATATCATAAAGAAGTGATCCATTTCATTGATGCCCTTCTAACTGAAAAGGTTCCAAAGCAAAAAAAAGAAACCTAAATTAGATTGGATCGGTGGCTTAGAGGAATATCGTGACCAATATACCGCACTTGAACTTCAAAAGAAAACAATAGAATGGAAAGATTAGTTAGTGTGTGATGAAAGAAGTGGATCGTTAAATTTCTAACAGAGCTGCATAAAATGAAAAACCTAAAAATTCTTAGCAAACATTTTATCAAACAGGCACTTGTGGAGAATAAAGAGACACTGCGAAAATACGGTGTTAAACGAATTGGCTTGTTCGGATCTCACGTACGAGGAACAGCAACTGCTGGAAGCGACATTGATTTCCTCGTTGAACTTGAAAGATTAACTTTTCGCGATTACATGGGATTGGCTCTTTTTCTTGAAGATTGGTATGAAAAGCACTTTGATATTGAATGGTTACGGGATCTCTGGCGGCAATATCCGGTACTTGATTATGGGAGAGGTTGGGATTAGTCAAATGGTCGTCCAATTAAGAACGGGCAATGAATTGTCCTACTACAAACGCTTGGTTTCAAAGTCAGTGGTAGATTTCTGCGAGAAGAACGGGCAATGAATTGCCCTACTACAAACTTCTATGAGCAAGAACGGGTAATAAATGGTCTCCCTACTACAAACGCCTAACTTCAAATCTACTCAGAATCCCCCAATTCACTCCGCAACCGTTCTAATTCCGCCTTCAATTCCGCAACAACATCCGCATACGCCGGATCTGCGTAAACATTGTGCATTTCATGCGGATCCTTCTCCAGATCGAACAATTCCCATTCCGGTGGTGTCGCACGGTCAATTGCACCACCTGACCCCAACGCCTCACCGTAATAGTAGATGAGTTTATACCGTTCCGTCCGCACGCCGTAGTGCGCGGGAATATTGAAATGCGCGAGGTGCATCCAATACCGGTAATACATAGAGGTCCGCCAATCCGCGGGCGTTTCACCTTCCAATGAGGTTCGGAGGCTATGTCCTTGCATATCCTCTGGGATTGGTATGCCGGCGTAGTCGAGGAGCGTCGGTGCGAAGTCCACATTCAGTGCAATCTGTTCGCTCACACCCAACGCTTGAATCTCGCGTGGATACCGGACGAGCAACGGAATCCGCATCGATGCCTCATACATGAACCGTTTATCGTACCAACCGTGATCACCCAGAAAGAAACCGTGATCCGCCGAATAGATGACGATGGTATCTTCCGCAAGACTTTCTATATCCAGATAATCGAGCAGGTGTCCGACGTTTTCGTCGATGGCATGCGCGCAACGCAGATAATTCTGCATGTAGCACTGATAGTTCCACCGCTTCAAAGCATCACCTTCCAAGTTCTCAGGTGTCGGTTCCGGTAGATGGTTTTTCTGGTGCATGATGTCTACTTTCGCCGTGTTCATTGCGGCAGCCGCTGCCCGATTTTCGTAGGTATCGTTGAAAGTCGGAGGTTCAGGAATCTCGTCCGTGTAGAGATGCAGATGCTTCGGATTCGGAAAAAATGGGTCGTGCGTCGCTTTATAGGTGGTCATGAGAAAAAACGGTTGATCCGCTTCCCTGTTCTGTAGCCAATTCAGTGAACTGTCGGTCACAATGTCCGCTGAATACCCTTCAAACTGCTTCCGTTCCCCCATCTCAATCATTTCAGGGTTGATGTGTGCGCCTTGAACGGGGAACACGTTCCAGTAATCGAATCCCTGTGGATCGCTAACACCCCCGTGTCCGAGATGCCACTTCCCAACAACCGCTGTCTGATA
The DNA here is from genome assembly GCA_964523645.1 of uncultured bacterium. Lineage (GTDB taxonomy): Bacteria > Poribacteria > WGA-4E > WGA-4E > WGA-3G > WGA-3G. The sequence continues at coordinate 5,108 of CAZGAW010000113.1, forward strand.
CCCGTCTTCATGCAGCATCTGTGCGACTGTCCGTTCCCGCGTATGGTCAATCGTATCGGCGAGCGTCTTGATGCCGGTTTTATGGCTGTATTTTCCCGTTAGGATAGAACCACGCGCTGGTGTGCAGATGGCGTTCGTACAGAAACAATTATTGAACAGCATCCCACCATTACCGATCCTGTCAATATTCGGGGTCTGGTTCATCTCGCTACCGTAGCAGCTGATCGCCGGTGCCGCATGGTCGTCGGACACGATGAGGAGTATATTCGGTCTGTGCGTCGTAGACATAGTTTATTCCCAAGGTTTTAGAATAATCTTCGAGCTTTCGTGAGATGCGGAGGTTTCAAATGCCTGCTGAATTTCGCTCATCGGATAGACGTTGCTGATGAGCAGATCAAGGAGCGGTGAACCTTCGATAACCTTCATCAATCCAGGGAATTGATTGAGGTTATAGTGCCACGCACCCGCGAGACGCAACCCTTTACCGATAAGATCTGGACTCACATGAATAACGGTGTCATTTCTGCCGCTTTGACCGACGAACGCTATTGTGCCACGCCGACGCGTTGCATCGATACAGAGTCGGTGCGCTTGGACGTTTCCTGAACAGTCGAGTGCGAAGTCTACGCCGCGTCCATCTGTCGTGAGATCGCGAATCTGATCGACGGCATCTTCATCAGTCGGGTTGACAACCGCTTCGACCCCCATCTGTTTTGCGCGTTCGGCGCGCCACGGAATCAGTTCCGCCGCAATGACTTTCGCACCTCGAAACCGAGCGTTGATAATCGCACCGAAACCGACAGGACCGATCCCTGTAATCAACACAGTATGTGTCGCATTAACGCCCATTTCGTCGAAGGCTCGGTACGACGGTCCCAATGCACAACACGCAAGTGAAGCGTGTTCGTAAGAGACATTGTCTGGAATCTTCGGGAGCAACCAAGATGGTTTCAGGATATACTGTGCCATCGTCGCACTGCCGTAACGGGACCCAACGAATTCCTCAAAATTATAGTTGTTTTCGCAATGGATGTAATCGCCGTCAGTACAAAGCACGCATTTCCCACACGGGTATTGCGGCATCACAACCACTCGATCCCCTATCTCTACTTTTCCGGGTTGTGCGACATCAACAACCTCACCTGCAGCTTCGTGTCCAAGTCCATCGGTTTTATGTCCGTATTCAAACGCGTGGTATTCGGTACACATCGGTGAGGCATGGATTTTTACAACAACCCAGTCCTCTTTCGGTGTTGGATCCGGCACTTCAACGAGTCCTGCTTGATGTTCACCTAAAATTGCTGCGACTTTCATAGTTACTCCTTACGTTTTCGTAAAAGGTATAGAAATATTTCGGTTAAACCTCTGTCCATTTTAGCATAACTCGATTTATTCTATAAATCAAATTGTTGCGGGATCTAAACATGCCTGTCGAAAGGATCTCCGAATCCCGAAACCTAAAGTCCCTTGATAAACGGAAACGGGCTAACAACTACAATAAACACGTTTGTAGTCGTGCGATGCATCGTACGTTCTTCCTGACGACGGATCGCTGACTGCTGACACCTATTCAAAACTTTACTTGACAAAATTAGCGAAAATCTGTTTAATAATAGACGCAGATATAAACAATCACGGCAGGTTTTGCTTACGTATCTACGCCAAAGAGTGCCGTGTTTGCGGTATATTAGAATCTAACCTATTTGTAAAAGGAAAATCAGATGAAAATAGAACAACGACTTGAAGAATTAGGTGTTGAATTGCCAGAACCCGCAGTGCCTGTAGCGAATTACGTCACAACTGTGCAGACCGGCAACATCGTATTTACCTCTGGACACGGACCTGGAACAGGTGAAGGTAAAATCTATAAAAGCCAGCTTGGTACTGATGCGACAATTGAGGAAGGTTATGCGTCGGCACGTCAAGTGGCGATTTGTTTGTTAAGCACCCTCAAGCACGCCCTCGGCGATTTGGACAGAATCAAACGTGTCATCAAAGTGCTTGGGTTCGTCAATTCCGCACCCGACTTTATCGACCAACCCGCGGTTGTCAATGGTGCTTCGGACTTTCTCGTTGAGGTGTTCGGTGATAAAGGCAGACATGCCCGCTCCGCAGTCGGTATGGTCCAGTTACCCGGTGGGATTCCTGTTGAGATTGAGATGGTCGTCGAAATTGAAGACTAATCTCTTTAGAGAAAAAGAAGGATACAATGGCAGTTCAAATTGTTAAACCTCGGATACGCGGGTTCATCTGTACGAATGCCCATTCGGTGGGATGTCAGACAAATATTCTGAGCCAGATAGATGTGATTAAGCAGGGCATCCCCTACAAAGAAACAGGTATGAATGCGCTTGTCATTGGCGCGTCAACAGGATACGGACTCGCTTCCCGCATTGCCTTGACGTGGGGGTACGGTGCCAAGACGCTTGGACTTCTCTACGAACGACCTGCTGATGCCAGACGAACCGCATCAGCAGGGTACTATAATACCGTTGCTTTCCATCAACAGGCGACAGGTGATGGCTTTTTTGCGGACAGCCTCAATGGAGATGCTTTTTCCGATGAGATGAAAACAGAAGCGATTGACCGACTCAAAGCGAACTTCGGCAAAATAGATATCCTCGTCTATAGCATCGCCGCTCCGCGTCGGATACACCCGAAAACAGGGGCCTCACATCAATCCGTCCTGAAACCGATCGATACACCGTATACTGGAAAAACTATCGACTTAAGTCAGGAAGTGATCGCACCTGTTACGATTGATCCCGCAAGCGATCAGGAGATCGCTGACACAATCGCCGTGATGGGGGGTGAAGACTTGGATATGTGGGTTGACGCGTTGACAGACGCGGAATTGCTCGCGCCAGAGGTCACAGTCGTTGCCTATACCTACATCGGAAGCTCGTTAACTTGGCCGATTTACCGAGACGGGACTATCGGTAGAGCGAAAGACGATTTGAAAACGCGTGTCGACGCGCTTGATGCGCGACTCGCAAATCAACTCGGTGGCGATGCCTATATCTCCGTTAACAAAGCCGTCGTTACACAAGCCTCTGCAGCAATTCCCGTCGTGCCACTCTATATCAGTATCCTCTACGACATTATGAACGCCAAAGGCATCAATGAGGCACCGATCGGGCAGATGCGACGACTCTTCTCTGAGCATCTCGGACCCGGGCTCCAGCCACAACTGGACGGTGAACGCTACATTCGTCTTGATGATCGCGAGCTGCAATCTGAGATAACCGACGCAGTGACCGAGCGTTGGGGACAAATTGATACCGACAATTTCCATGAACTCTCCGATTACGCAGACTACAGGCGCCGCTTCCGAAACCTATTCGGGTTTGAGGTTGAAGGCGTAGACTACGATGCAGCGGTGGAAACGGAATTGGTGTTTTAGGAATAGAAGGCAATAGAGGTCAAGCAAAACCTGAATGCGGAACATACGACCCAGAAAACTGCAAGCCTACCGGACTTCAAACGGCAGAGAACCTTTCACCGAATGGCTTATATCTATTCACGATAGAAACACGCGAAACAGAATTGAAAGACGACTTGACCGGATCAGATATGGCAATTTTGGGGATTGCGGCTCCGTTGGTAGTGGTGTGTTTGAAGTAAGACTCCATTTTGGACCTGGCTATCGCATCTATTTCGGTGAAGTGGATGATACTATCGTTTTTCTTCTCTGTGGTGGCGACAAGTCATCGCAGGAACGGGATATTGAACGCGCAAAAAAGTATTGGCTGGACTATAAGGAGACGCGACCATGACGGAATATCGAACATGGGAAGAAATTCTAATGGAACGGTTTACTTCCGACTGGGAGGAGGCAATCGGTTATCTGGATGTAGCACTTGAGGAATACCAAGAGGATGGGGACACGCCCTTCTTTCTAATCGGTCTTCAGAATGTTGTAGAGGCACGAGGTGGAGTTTCAGAGGTTGCTAAGAAAATTGGCATTGCGCCACAAGTCCTCTCGGATATGCTCTCAAGTGAAAAGCCACCACGAATTGACACGTTCAGTGCGATTCTGGCTGTCCTCGGATGCCGGCTCTCGATTCAACCGTTAAAAGCAACAGAATGTGGGGCTGAACGCGCCGCAGCGGAAACTTCAATTGTGCCGTCAGAGGTACCAAATGTCAGTTCTGAAGTTTCAGTAGAAAAAAGATGAATTGTATGAATTATTACGTAGAAACCTCTTACCCGACAAGCGACAACTGAAGCCTAATAACTATTATAAAGGAGAAACTTATGACGCAACCAATTCAGGTTACAGTCTGGAATGAATTTAGGCACGAAAAAACGAACGAGTTCATTCGTGGCCTCTATCCGAAGGGCATTCACGCCGCAATTGCGGATGGGCTGGACAAAGCAGGCGGTTTTAAGGTTCGGAGTGCAACTTTAGATGAACCCGAACACGGCTTGACCGACGATGTGCTTTCAAACACCGATGTCTTGATTTGGTGGGGACATGCAGCACACGGGGCAGTTGAGGATGAAATTGCTGCCAAAGTCCGCGCACGTGTACTGGATGGCATGGGGCTTATCGTCCTGCACTCCGCGCATTATTCTAAACCTTTTACGGGTTTAATGGGTACCTCGTGTAGCCTTAAGTGGCGTGAGGCGGGTGAAAAGGAACGCCTCTGGGTGATTGAGCACGGACACCCGATTGTTGAAGGGTTAGGCGAATACTTTGAGATTGAGCACGCCGAGATGTATGGCGAGCCGTTTGATATCCCTGAACCCGATACACTCGTCCTTGTCAGCTGGTTCCCCGGCGGTGAAGTCTTCAGAAGCGGGTGCTGTTATTATCGCGGCAGAGGGAAAATTTTCTATTTCCGTCCCGGTCATGAGACATATCCGATCTATTACGATGAGAACGTTCGACACGTTATTGCGAATGCCTCGCGCTGGGCAGCCCCCGGCAATGCGCCGACACCCGTCTTTGGGAACGCAAGACCGTTGGAACCCATAGAAGAAGAATAAAACCTACAACGTAGCAGTGAGCGGGCTTGAAAAAGCCCGCTTATTGTTATTAGGAACCTTTTTATGCAAACAGAAGATACACAGAATACTGAACCTGTTGATATTCCACCCGTCACCGGTCCTTATTCGGAACCGTGGTCGCTTAAAAAGATTATTGCGCTTGCATCGGTTTTTGGACCCGCGGCGATTGTTGCATCCGTAAGCATTGGGGCGGGTGAAACGATTGTTGTTGTCCGGGCTGGGTCGTGGGCAGGCTATAACTTGCTCTGGCTGGTGCTCCTCAGCTGCGTCGTCAAAGGTATCTTTGTTACCTATCTGCTCGGTCGCTATACCGCCGTTAGCGGTGAATATATCGGAAATCGGCTTGCTAAACTACCTGGACCGCGAGGTTGGCTCCTCATTGCGATTGTTATCTTTGAAATGGTGGGCGCACCTTTAGCGTGGGTGCCGATTGCTAAACCGTGTGGTGCGCTGCTCCATTTTCTGTTCAAAGACACACTGTCTTCGGGTGTCTCGCAACTCGTTTGGGAAAACCTGATCACGTCCTGCTTTATCACCCTCGCCCTCCTCTTCGGTTTACGTATCTCTTTTGAAAGACTCGAAAAACAGCAGCTTATTATCTGCCTTATTCTTGTTGTTGGCACAATTATTGGTACGTTGATGGTGCGCCCCGACTTTGGCAAGGCACTCGTTGGGAGCCTCCGTTTCGGGTATTTGCCTGAATTTCCTGAATGGGCACCGAAGGATGCGGTTGAAAATCCTTTATTGACGATGGCAACGGCGTTTGGCTATGTCGGCGGGTCTGTGATGGGCTATGTCGTCTACGCGAATTGGGTGAGCATCCATCGCTGGGGTATGACATCGCATCAGAACATAGATGCTGTCCGCCAGCGGGCGGCGAGCCGTGACAGAATTGATTATCTCCCTGAGCAACCTGAACAGGTCAGCCAACTGCGTAAAATCCTCGCCCCATTGAGATGGGATGTCGGTATGGGGGCGATTGTGCTGTTCATTGTGACAGGGGCGTTCATGATCTCAGGTGCCGCGGTCCTGTATGGGATGCAAAGCACTTTTGAAGGGTGGAGTTTACTCACCGATCAAGCGAGCGTTTGGAAAAATATCCACGCGTCACTCGTATGGGTGTACTACATCTGTATCATCGTCGCGCTATGGGGAACACTACAAGCACTTCCGGAGATTTACGCACGAGTGATGCAGGAGTTCTTCCAGGCAATCTGGCCCCAACGCGAATGGCGTTACGATACACTTCGCAGATGGATATGTCTCTATATCTTTCTCACGACAATGGTGCTAATCTGGTTGAATATTCCGTTCGACATCCTAACACAAATCGCGGGCTTTATTTTAGCGAATTTTTCAATCGCATTGATGATGTTGGCGGCATTGTATCTGAATGCCAAGCTGCCTGCTGCCTATCGGACACGTCCGTTCATGTTCATCGGTGCCTCGATTTCCGCAGTTGTGCTTATTGCGTTTGCGGGAATTAGTGGCTGGGGGTTGTACATCAAAATCTCCAACCTTCTCGCCCAATGGTTCTGATTGAGATTGACACCTTATGAACTTGACGGGACACGGAATAAAGCGATGATAATGTCTCCGAATATGAAGAATCAGAAATTAACGCTAAGAGGTTGTATTGGGTTAATAATTTTCACGTTGGTTCTTTTCTTCGGGTATTGGTTGGCTACTAAGTTTCTCTAAAAGGCGTCATAATGGGTTTTACTATAAGGTTGACCCCTTTCGCATAACCATATAGAATACCGTCAATAACTCTGAATATCCAGAAGGAGATGAGACAATGGCAGACATCAAAGGTGAACTCGAGAAACTTCAACAGAATGGTTTCGTTTTAATAGAAGGTGCGTTGTCACTAGATGAGACAGAGCATATCCGTCAGCGCATCAATTATGCACGAGAACAGGGCTGGGAGGAGGGCTTAAACGCTGTCGGTAATATGTGGTTCGATACGCTCCTTGATCGTGAACCGGATACATACCAGTCGCTTGTCGGGCATTCGAGTGTCCGCCCGTATCTCGAGGGCTTGATGGGCAAACAGTGTCAACTCCGAAGTCTACGTGCACACATCAACCCGGGGCCCTATCTCCAAGAGTGGCACATGGATTTTTACGGCTATTGGCAGGAACAGCGGTATGTTGAAGAACACCCGTTTGCGATGGCACCCGTTGGGATTAACACGACTTTCTATTTCCAAGATAACGATCCGGGTGAGGGACACCTCAAGTTTATCAAAGGCGGACATCTGTCGGAGCCGCCGCATCTCTATCCGTTGGATCGCCCCAAATTCGAGGCGTGGTGTGATGCACAAGAACATGTAATCCTGCATCCGAAGGCGGGGGATTGCGTCGTGTTTATCAATCACATCCCGCATCAAGGTGCAAAGGAACGGGATGATATGGAACGGAGCAATGTCGTGTGTCATTATCAGGTAACCCCAATGTATGAAGGCGTATGGCACGTCTCTCGACCCCGTGGATACCAAGGCACATTCCCGTTTGCATAAAAATAAGTAGATATGTTTTACGGGCGGGTGTGTTTCCTCACATCCGCTCGTATCGTTTAACGACTTAACTTCTATAAGACTCTGGAGGCTATTCATGCGTAACTTGCGAACCCAAACGAACTATACGACAATGATTTGCTTATGTGTTGTGTATCTGGTAGGGAGTTTACAAAGTGTCAGTACAGCGGCGGAATTAGAAGGCTTAGTCGTCTATTTTGCCTTTGAAGAGGGAGCAGGTAAAACGGTCAAGGATCTGTCTGGTAACGGGCAAGATGGAAAATTAGAAGGCGATACCTCGTGGACCGACGGTAAATTCGGGAAAGCGATCAACTTCGGTGGAAAAGATGGGATTGTTAATGTAGAACATTCCGATGCGTTTGAATTTACCGATGGGATTACTATTGCCGCTTGGATTAAACCGACTTTGAAGGCGGGGGCCGGGACATGGCAACTTATCGCAGCGAAGGGACCCGATGTACAAGAATTCTTTGAGATTTTGCTCCATCCAGACGGTTTTATATGGATGGGATGGAAATTGACAGGCGGACGTAATGTCCCCGCACAGAGTCCGCGTGATGTCGTCAAAGACAAATGGCAGCATGTCGCTGTTTCGTTTCAGAGTGGAGAGTGGTGGACCACCTACCTTGATGGTGAGGTATTAATAGATTATCCCAAGACAGGTGATAAATTGGTGCCGATTGATGCCCCGCTCCTACTCGGTCGAGAGGATCCGCCAGCACTCAATCGCTACTATAACGGTATTATTGATGAATTCGCGATCTTTGACCGCGGGCTTTCACAGGATGAAATTAAAGAGATTCAGGGAAATATCCAAGAGATTTTGCCTGTTGAGCCCGATGCAAAATTGCCGACAACGTGGGGACGGCTCAAGCAGCGCTATGAGGGGCGTAATAAGTCAAATTGACAGGTAAAATCTTGTCCCTCTCATGACCGTGCCAATTTGGCAGACATTCACTGGGAATTTCCACTATTTCAACCGATTATTATTGGCATAGATATTGCATACTATTCGGTAAATAGAGAAATATTGCCTATTTGCTTTTTGCAGTAGAGGTGCGAGGGCGGTACCCTAAAAGGATTTTTTATTTATTGGATAGGCACATTGTAAGCGCGATGTGCCTATCTTGAAACTCGGACTATTTAGTTTTTCGTTCTTTAGAAGGATTTTGAGGAATCAGGCGCGGTAGGTGCGGTTTGTAACCGTACCGGATCGTGAAAAAAGGGAGAAATACGATAATTCCTTAAAACTGAATGACCCTATCTTAAAACTATTCATACAAAGGAGAGAAATCAGAGATGAGTAAAGTCATTGGAATTGATTTAGGTACAACAAATTCATGTGTCGCTGTTTTAGAGAGCGGCGATGCTAAGGTAATTGAAAACGCCGAAGGGAACCGGACAACGCCTTCAGTCGTCGCTTTTACCAAAGAAGGAGAACGTCCCGTCGGTTTAGTTGCCAAAAGACAAGCAACTACAAATCCTGAAAATACAATTTTTTCGATTAAAAGGTTCATGGGGCGGAAACACAGTGAGATAGGTGATGATGCTTCTCGTGTTCCTTATGAACTAAAAGCAGATAAAGATGGCGATGTCGCTGTAAATATTGATGGTAAGGATTACTCGCCGCCCGAAATCTCCGCTATGGTTTTGCGGAAGATGAAAGAGACCGCCGAGGCGTACCTCGGAGAGGAAGTCACAAAAGCGGTTATTACGGTTCCTGCCTACTTTAACGATTCTCAGCGTCAAGCAACACAGGATGCCGGTAAAATCGCAGGGTTAGAGGTTGAGCGGATTATCAACGAACCGACCGCCGCCTCCCTCGCCTACGGATTGCAAAATGAGGGCGATAAGAAGATTGCCGTCTATGACCTCGGCGGTGGTACATTTGACATCTCTATTCTGGAAATTGGAGATGGTGTCTTTGAGGTGAAAAGCACGAATGGTGATACGCACCTCGGCGGCGACGACTTTGATCAGGTGATTATTGACTGGATGGCGCAAGAGTTCCTCAGCGGCCAAGGGATTGATCTCCGCGAGGATCAGATGGCGTTGCAACGTTTAAAAGAGGCAGCTGAGACCGCAAAATGTGAACTTTCCAGTACACTGCAAACAGACATCAATTTGCCGTTTATCACCGTCGATGCCAGCGGACCGAAGCACCTTAACTTAACGCTCACCCGCGCAAAACTTGAACAAATTACAGATAACCTCGTCCAACGGTCACTTGAACCGTGCCGACAAGCCCTCGCGGATGCTGAGATGCAACCTTCTGAGATTGATGAAGTGATTCTCGTCGGTGGACAGACACGTATGCCGAAGGTGCAGGAAGCCGTCGAGCAACTCTTCGGCAAGGAGCCACACAAAGGTGTCAATCCAGATGAAGTCGTCGCAATCGGTGCCGCTATCCAAGGCGGTGTGCTGGCTGGGGATGAAGAAGTCAAAGACATTCTATTGTTAGATGTCACACCGCTCTCACTCGGAATTGAGACGCTCGGCGGAATGTTCACGCGGTTGATTGACAGGAATACAACGATTCCTACCAAGAAATCGAATACATTCACGACGGCTGAGAATAATCAGACCTCGGTCGATGTGCATGTCCTTCAAGGTGAACGCGAACAAGCGGTTTACAACAAAACCATCGGACGCTTCCGTTTGAGTGAGTTACCGCCTGCACCGAGAGGTGTGCCGCAGATTGAGGTGACGTTTGATATTGACGCAAACGGTATCCTCAACGTCTCTGCGAAGGATACCGCAACCGGCAAAGAGCAGAAAATTACCATTACCGCATCCTCTGGACTTAGCGATGCCGAGATCGATCAGATGGTGAAAGATGCCGAAGCGCACGCTGAAGAGGATAAGCAGAAACGTGAGGAAGTTGAGACTCGCAACCGTGCGGATTCTATGGTTTACGAAACCGAGAAAAACTTGGGCGAGTTCGGCGACAAGGTAGACGACGCTTCTAAGGAGAAGGTAAACGCTGCTGTTGCCCGTGTCAAGCAGGCATTGGAAGCGGACAACCACGCCGAAATCCAAGCCTCAACGGAGGAGCTCACACAGGTTTGGCATGAGGTTTCTGCGCAGATGTATCAGCAGACAGCAGATGCAGACCCCGGTGCGGCTGCAGGAGATCCCTCCGCTGCTGATCCAACAACTGCTGAGTCTGCCGATAGTGATGTCGTTGACGCTGAATACGAAGTCGTTGACGAGGAGAAGAAAAAAGATACAAAGTAGGAACGACATGCTGCCATACGGGAGGTTCAATCGATGGCGTATAGCGACTTCACCTTAGAATCAGTCGTGCCAACGTTTCAACTTGAAAAGGTTGACACAGCGGGGCTCTTTTCTGAAATGGAGCCAGTGACCCCGAGTGAGTATCTCACAACGGGATTAGCGAAGAAGGCACCATTAGCTACCGCTATCGGCACAGAGAAAGCACGGTCAGAAATGATTGTCGCCGATGTGCTCGTTGAACTCCTGGAACACTTGGATCGCAGCATCAGTTTGTTTTCTGGGATTGACTTCAGCGTTGACGTTGAAAACGGGTTGACGGGTGTGTGTGATTTTTTAGTAAGTCTGTCACCAAACCAATTTTATTTAGAGGCACCCGTCATTATTCTTGTAGAGGCAAAAAATACTGATGTGAAATTGGGGCTTGGGCAATGTGTTGCTGAGATGCTCGCCGCCCAACGCTTTAACGCCGAAAAAGGGAACAATATCCCTTACATTTATGGGGCTTCTACCACAGGAATAGATTGGCAGTTCTTGAAGTTGGAGGGAAAACGTCTGCACATTGATATGACAACCTATCAACTCGCGCAGTGCGACAGAGTCCTCGGCATCCTCTCCAGCATGGTCGCACAGAAAGCGTAAGGGGTCGTTTGATGGCATTTCTAAAATTATCGTTTTTGTGCCTTACCTTCTGTGAACATAGCATTCTTACTTAGATGGAAGGAGTGATGTATTGGTAAAGCATTGGACTTGTGTAGCATTGATATTTGTTTTCTACCCAATTACCGTGTATTCCCAGACAAGTTTATACCAATTGTCTACGGCAGATACCTCAATTGGACTTGCCCTCAGTAAACAGGATATGGGTATTGCTAAGCCAAAAGATACTACAACGATTCGTGCTAACCTTGACTATGGTGTTCAGGATGATTTAAAAATTTCTTTTCAAGTTGGTGTCGGATTAACTGATCCAACTAATGTACCGCCAGCACCTATCGGTCAGATCGGTATAGTCCAGGTTAAACCCTTAGGCGACACTGGTTTACAATATTTTTGGAATGCGGATTTGGACGCTGTATTCTTCCGAATTATTCAAGAGCCTACAAATCAAGTTCTTGAGCGCACCCGTCTACTTGGGCTTTCAGGTGGAGCAGGGGTCTTGAAACACATAGAAACTGAGTCCGGACAAGTAATAAAGCCGTTTTTTGCTTTATCTTACACGAGGTTTTGGGAAAATTTGGAAACGAACGTGGAATTTGATGAAGTATTAGAGGATTTGGTCTTCAAGCAAACCAAGGACTCCAGCAATTTCGCTGGAGAAATCGGAGTAGAGATAGAACTGTCGCCAACGATGACTGCCCTCGGAGGTTTCAAGTTTTCTTTTGAGAGTTCGGATGTCGCTTTTCGTATTGGCTTAAATTTCTATTAATACCGTTTCTAATTATAACCTAAGTTGCTACTAACAAGTTTTTGAACATTGTCAGAAGATTCTTCAGGTGTTTCCCTACCCCGTAGGGGTAATATGTCTATAGAAACTGCACCCCGTAGGGGGGCTATGTCTATAGAAATAGCTAAGATTGCTCAACCGGTGAGTACTAGAAAGAAATTTCTAGTTAGCAGTTCGACCCTGTGTCTTGGCATA
>CAZGAW010000114.1:0-16913 GCA_964523645.1 uncultured bacterium
TAATATTCAAAGTTGCTTACGTAGTTTGTGCATTTGAGCATCTGACTTTATAATTTGTGTCTCTTTGTAGCACAAACTTTCGAGTTTGTGTCAGAAGAACGTCTGTATTTTGCGAGAGTTCCCCTCTCACAGGACGTGCTACGGAAACTACAATTGCGTAAGTCCTGTTTATATTATGGCGGGTTGGCTTAAACTCACGTTATTCAGCGTCTATCACGCTGAGAATCCTCTGAAGCAGTCGGGCTTCCGGCATCGCTCCTGCGAAGCTCCCGACACGTTCACCATCTTGGAACACCATATAGGTCGGGGTTCCTCGAATCGGATACTTTTTGAGCGTTTCTCGAGCATTCTTAATATTCAACTTCGCTACAGCAAATGTATTCCGGTTCTCAAAAGCAATTTTGGCGACAACTGGCGCCATCTGTTGACAGAACGGTCAGCCGTCCTTTATATACTCAAGCAGGACGGGGACTTCTGATTGAAGCACAAGGGTATTAAACGTGGCATCTGTGACTTCAAAGGGGATGCCAGAGGTCTTGCTCGCAGTCGTAAAGGTAATTTTGAAATCGGTATCGTTGCCAGCAGCGTCGCTGACTTTCCCCTTAACAACATAGGTTGTCCCGTTGTCAATCTCTTTCCCTGCAGCGAGTGTTAGCGTCGCTTTATTTCCGGTAACGCTTCCAATCCAACCGACATCAGCACCCGATTCGGTTTGCAGTGCGATGTCGCCGCTGACTGTTTCGTTGAACGTAACTTCAATCTTTCTACTGTTGTTCACCTGTTCAGGATCAACGTCCTTTTTACCATCTGTGATGGTTCTACTGGTAATTTGGGGGGCATCGGTATCCGGTGCCCGGACCGTATAGTTAAGTGTTTGCGTTCCATCTGACCAAGTGATTGACAACGCGAGCGCACCCGACTTGAAAGGACCTGTGATTCTCACAGTTCTGCCAGTGGTTCTGGCGGTCCCTGTGCTGACTTCAACATCGCGAGGTCGCTCGTCAAAGGTGAGGGTGATGGTATCATCTACGTCGATTGTAGTACCGCTCGTCGGACGTGCTCTAACGAATGTAGCAGGCGATCTGATTGTATAGTTAAGCGTTTGAGAACCATCCGCCCAAGTGACAACTAAAGCAAGGGCACCCGGTTCAAAGGGACCCTCAATTGTCACAGTTTTATCAGCGACTGTAGCGGTGCCACTGCTGACAACGAGTTCCTCCGGTGTGTTATCAAAGGTAAGGGTAATGGCATCGTCCACAGCAAGCTGCGATTTGGCTGCAGGGTTCGCACTAACAAATGCCACAGGTGGACGGATAGTCGTAAAGGTAATGCTGAGGTTAGTTTCGTTGCCCGCAGCATCGCTGACTTTTCCCATAATAACGTAGGTTGTGGCATGGCGAATCTCTTTGCCTTTAACCAATTCGAGCGTCGCTGTGTTGCCTTCAACTTTACCGATCCAGCCAACGTCACCCCCCGATTCGGTTTGCAGTGCGATGTTACCGCTCAGGGGTTCGTTGAATTCAACGGCGATCTGTCCACTGCTGTTAATTGCTGCAGGGACAACGTCCATGTCGCCGTCTGTGATGGTTCCACCGGTGACTTGGGGTGCCTCAGTATCCGGTGTACGAATAGTATAGGTAAGTGTTTGACTTCCATCTGTCCAAGTGATTGTCAAGGTAAGTGCCCCCGGGTTGAAGGGACCGGTGATTTCGACAGTCTTTTCAGTGATTTCGGCAACCCCTGTACTCACTGTAACGTTCTCTGGTGTGTTGTCGAAGATCAGGGTGATCGTATCGTCTACGGCAAGCTGCGAATCGACTGCTGGCACCGCACTAACAAATGCCACAGGTAGACGGACGGTTTTACCGAAATGACTCGCCACGAGCGTCAAATCGAGGATATTGACGATGCCATCGCCGTTGACATCCGGGTTAAACGTCTGATCTGCCGCAAGTGGCTTGCCGAGTTGCGCCGCAATAATCGTCAGATCAAGAACGTTTATCACGCCGTCGGCGTTGACATCAGCTGCTTGCAAGGCGTTCGAGTCTTGTGTGTAACTTATGGTTGAATGCGTTAGGAGCACACATATTGTTAGCAATAAAATTGTGGTTTTTTTCATCTATTTTTCTCCGTGCCTATTAATCATGGGAGCGATGCCATTCTTGAACGGCTTCTGGAATTGCTTGCAGGTTTTCGATGGTCGTCTGAAGTGGGATCGCACACTCCGGGCCAACCAATGGAACGCCTGCCTCAAGGTTTTTTACGACCTCCGCTTTTACGTCTTCCGGTTCTTTGGAGAACAACGTCTCAGGATTGTTGATGTTCCCGACAAGCGCAATCCGCTCTTTCACGATGTCCATAGATTCCTGAGGTTCATTTTTGGAGTCGTAGTGGAAGGCGGACATGCCGGTTTGCGCAATGTATTCCATTCTGTCAACAGTGCGCCCGCAGATATGCAGGATCAAAGGGATCGGAATACGATCGACGAATTCGATGTGTAGGTCTCGGAGGTAACGATGGTAGTATTCACCGCTGACCAGATCGCCTGTCGCATGGTCGGGGAGCGTCAGTGCGTCGGCACCCGCCTCGATTTGTGCGACACCGAATTGCACGGTGGCTTCCTTCATCCGATCGAGTGCGAGTTTCGTTTTGCCCGGATCGTCAAGCGAAAGCAGCAGAAAAGGTTCAACCCCGAAGCAGTGGTAACCGAGTGACCAGGGTCCCATTGTTTTCCCAATGACAGCAACATCATCGCCGTACTCTTTCTTCAGGATTTTTATCGCTTCAAGGACGCATACGGTATCTGGATGCGTCAAAAAATCGTCCGGTATCGTGATGTCGTCAACATCTTCCCAGATCGGCTCTCGCATTCTAACCGTGGGCCAGTTGTCCTTCTGTTCCCACTGAATTTTACAACCGAGCGCACTCGATTCTTGAATGATCGTAAAGACGGGCATGATGGTATCAAACCCGAGTTCAGTATATCCAGTCGCGGCGAGTCGTGCCATGAGTTCCGGTTCTCGATTCGCCTCTGGAAACGGGGCATCAACGAGATCCATCAGTTCGACCGTCGCAACGGATGTCGGATTGCAGACAGGCGTTCGATCAGTGGGTTCGTTGCGGAGGGCTGCGAGCACCCGCTCACGTCCCGTCATAGATTTGACAGTATGGTTGTGCATTTTTGTATTCTCTCAATTTCTCTGAACGTTTAACGCATCAGAAATCTGCTGAACAAATTGGGCTTTTGGCATTCCACCTATAAACCGACTGATCACCTTTCCATTTTGGAACACGATGAAGGTCGGGAGTGCCTTAATCTGATATTTTTCGACTGCTTTTGGATTTCTATCAGTGTCCAACTTCGCTATAAGAAAAACTTCTCGATTCTCGGAGGCTACCTCTTTAACAATAGGTTCCATTCTTTGGCACGGCGGACACCAGTCTGCTCCAAAATCAACCACAACGGGCAATTCAGCCTCCAAGACAAGATTAGAAAAAGTCGCGTCGGTAACAACGAGTTCTTCGGTGTTGATAGAGACATCAGGATCAGGTTTTTCTTCGGGATCATCAGCATTTGAGCAGCCAATTGTGTGAACAGCGAACAAGACAACCATCACTAAGCAGAGACTCTTCACAAATAGGTTCATCCGAAGTTGCTCCTTCACGAATCACAATCTACTCGCAATTATAGCACAGATGTCTTTTAAAATCAAAAACGAGGTTCAATGGAAAGAAAAACGGATGGAAAAGTTAGGTTTGTTGACTTGGGGCAGAGAGTACCCCGCGTGCAGCACCCATCTCCTCTTCTCGTAGGACGACTCTGACGTTCGGCGCACGGATGAGCAGAAGTCCGATAAGTGCGTCATGGGACTCTCCACAAGCAAAACCGACGGTATCCTTGTTGTCGGTTTCGACGTTCTCCATTTCGCCCAATTTCAGCAAGCCGCCTGCGATTGCCGAGACTCGCCGTGCTGCGCCTCTGCCTTCACTATTTGCGCGAACCTGATAAATGCCATTTCCAGCGGAATCAACGGTAATGGTGAGTTGTGATTTTCTGTCAAGTATGTTTAAAGGGCGCGGTTCGATGTCAGTGCTTGAAGCGAGTTTGCATGCCTCTAAGAAAACGCGACGGCACGCCGCTTCATGGACGTTTTTACATGGGAAATAGAGTAGACCTTCTGCGGTTTTTAACATGCCACCGAGTGTTTGCATCGTTTGGACAACTTCCGCAATCCTCTCGGTTGCACCTGTAATCTGGCTATAGGTATGTACAAGGAAAGCAGGGAAATCCTTGTCTGTTGTTGTGTCAGTAATTTGCTGACGATAGAGCCCAATGGTAATGTCGTGACAGTGTGGATCGATGGGTATGAGTTCAATACGTCTGCCGATGTCAACAATGCGTCGCATAGGGATTCCCTTACAGCGGTTAGCGGCGGGCGAGTCTACCACCGTAATGATTTTCATAGATATATTTGTAAGCGCGTTCAGAGAGCCGTCGCAAGATATAGGCGCGTCGATTTTTCCAATCAGCAAACGACTGCCACCGGTTTCTGCGGTTCGTTTTGGTCTTATCCTCCATTAGCCCAATGAAAACATAGGGTCTCGGTACGCCGCGCGGATCTCGCAAAACTAAGATACCACCGTCTCCTACCAACCCATACACGGTACCAGTTTTGTTGTAAACCGTTACCGATGACGGAATGTAAGTGTGTTTAAAGATGTAATCTCCATTTTTGAGTTTAAAGTACCACTTCATTTTTGCAGAATGCGGGAGCCGCCCTTGCCACAACCGGAGAAAAAATGTGCCGAGATCGCGTGCAGATGTCATATTCTTATAAGTCCGTCCGCCCCGCGGGATATATTCGACAATCCGAGTCTGCTTAAAATACGGGTAATTCGCTTTCAATATCCGGTTTACCCGTGCCGGTCCGCCAAGTAACCGAATGAAATAGTTCGTCGATGGATTTGAGCTCCACTGAATCATGGCTTTCAGGTGCCCCTTATTGACAGCAGTGTGTGTTTTCCGCCCGTGTTTAACTTCATGAAAGTAAGCGAGCATAACAAAATTTTTAATAAGTGAGGCTGCCATCATCTGCCGATCTTCATTGATTGACACCAGTTTTTTATTTTTTGAGATATCGTAGACGACAAAACTTGTACGATCCGTTGTAGACAGGAGCCGGCGATTTCGCCGGTTTTTGATGTAGAGTTCAAAGCTTGCCTCCAAAGGGGAATCAATCGTCCCTCGGAGATTACTTGGAACGCTCCAGGGTTTCGCTGCTGGCGCGCTACATATCGGAAAAAGTAGCGCGATACTACAACAAATCGCGAGCAAGTCTAACTTTCGTATACATCTAAACATTCTGTCGCCTATTTCCTTTCTCATTCTTTTCCCCTTATAGAGTCTAATAGAGGAAGGGTATGTTATTTATGAGTGCCAAAATATGTCTGAGTTGGAAATTACTCAATGCTGAAATCGGTATTCGTGTTAGCAGTCGGTAACTGATAGCACGCTGCCTCACGGTCATTTCGGACGAGAAGATAATCACCCACAAGTGCGGGTGTATTCCACGTTCTACCCTTTAGTGCTGCGAAACGCGCGTGTTCTATATGGCGGCTCGGATCAGGATCTACGAGTACAACTTCGCCGGATTCGGTCAGAACGAGCAGGACATCCGAAACCAAGAGCGTCTGTCCGTGTCCGTACCTACCCCGTTTCCATTGCCGAGTACCATCAACTGGATTGATACAGGCAAAAATCCCGTCGTCTAACCCATACAGATAGCCTTCGTAGTAAATAATGTTAGTGAATTTGGCTTTTAGATATATAGTTTCCCATAGGGTAGATACGTCAAATTCACCTGTCGAGTTACGGGAAATCTGGAAAAGTTTAGCACCCACACCGTAACCGCTTGAAACAAGCAGTTTGTCATTAGGAAGCGGCACGGGTTGTGATATGCATTCCACTGCTGGGGGCCACGCCCGTTTCCATAAAAGCTCACCGGTCAACGGCTCATGGGCGGTAACGAGCCCTTGGTTAAAAAGCACAATTTGCTCAATACCTGCCAGTGATGTGAGGAAAGGTGAACTGTAACCGCTCTCGTTTCTGTAGCCTACCCAAGCGATTTCGCCGGTTTCCTTGTGATACGCAACCGCGCCGCCAGCACTAACGACAACGAGTTCACCAAAAACCAGTGGCGAAATACTTACGCCCCAACGTGGTGCAATCGCCTTGTGCTCTTCAAAAATATGGGTCGTCCAGAGTTGTTCGCCTGTCTCAAAGTCGAGGCAGTTGAGAATCCCGGTTGAACCAACCGTATAAACTCTATTGCCTGAAATCGTTGGTGTTGCTCGCGGTCCGAGCCCGGCAGGCGGGGCATGGTATCTCGCTTGATCTCGATGGCTCCACTTTACATCGCCAGTGTGTAATTCGTAGCAGACCACCTTTTCCCATTCCCCTTCCTGTTCTTGCGTGATTGCTGAGTTACCGGCAATTGCAAATCCTGACCAACCCGCGCCAACAGGACGCCGCCACACTAACTTCGGTGGATGGGTTTCCCAATCAAGATTCAGCTGAGTCGTGGATACAACACCGTTTCGATGCTGCCCGAGGAATTGTGGATAATCTGTTGTGGGCATTTGAGGGGCAGGCACGTTTCCAGAGCTTAAGCGGAAGGTCGTTTGGTTTTCTTCCCAACGCCACTCAAATATCGGGACGAGGTCGCCACTGAATCCTTTGAATTGAAGTAGGTTTGTTGAGAGAAAAACGCCTAAACCGATTATAGTAAGAGCGAACAACTTACCCCGCAATCTCATCTCTGAGAAAAATAACAGCCATAGGATACTCAGAACAACTGTGAGGATGACAATCATAGCGGTTAAGAAAATCTTGTCTTGACGATGACCTGCGTCTGAGATCCATGTCACCAGCGCACCTAAAATGGCGAGCATGATGACAACCCAAAGGGGCCACCAACGGATCGATTTTGTGGGGTGTGCCACTATATGATTTCCTTTTTTGATTTATGAAATGTGAAATTATGCCTGAATTTCCACGCTTTACGCTACGTTATTAACTATAATAACGCGTTTTTTCCGAATTTGTCAAGAAAATTTATAGAACACCTGTGAGAACGTATGACTCCTAAGCCTTTATTTTTCGGACGCACGTTATATTATGATGCGAAATTTAAAATTAAAGGTCGTGTTAAAAATCATAAAAATCA
Organism: uncultured bacterium; assembly: GCA_964523645.1. Classification (GTDB taxonomy): domain Bacteria; phylum Poribacteria; class WGA-4E; order WGA-4E; family WGA-3G; genus WGA-3G. The sequence continues at coordinate 7,227 of CAZGAW010000114.1, forward strand.
TATGAAACGTTGCAAATTATTGGACGTTATGATAAAATAATAATATACAGCAGAACGAAAAAAGGAATTATATGAAGAGGGAAAAAGATGCGTTTTGAGAACAAAGTCGCCTTTGTAACAGGCGGCGGCGGACCATTAGGGATCGGTAGAGCGGCATGTCTGGCGTTCGCTCGTGAAGGGGCATCTGTCGTTGTAGCAGGCGGTAGAAGTGCAGATGCTGTCGCCACCGAAATCCGAACTGAGGGTGGAGACGCTATCGCTGTTCCTTTGGATGTCACTGTACCTGAGGCGGTTCAGGAAGCTGTGGAAATCGCAGTGGATACATTTAAACGGATCGATATCCTCTTCAATAACGCAGGAATTCTCGGTAGGCAGCCATTGTTTGAAGTGACCCCAGAGCAGTTTGACCGAGTCATGGCAGTGAATGTAAAGGGATGTTTGTTATGCACACAGGCGGTTGCGCAAGTGATGATAGCGCAAGGAATACGAGGACGTATCATTAACAACTCATCTATTTTTGCCGAAGAATCACACGTTGGTGTGCTGAGTTATTGTGTCAGCAAAGCCGCGCTGAATCGACTCACGCGGAGTCTCGCACTGGAATTGCGTCCACACGGGATTACCGTGAATGCTGTCGCACCCGGTGGCGGCGCACCGACCGGTATGAATGCCTCACAAAACCTTCCTGAGGATGATACGCTACCTGATTTACCGCCTGCTTCACCGGACGTGCCGCCGCTTGAGCGGGGTGCAACCGTCTGGGATTATATTGGGGCGGTGTTGTTTCTATCTTCTGATGAAGCTGCCTATATTAGTGGGGATATTATGACTGTTGACGGAGGAGCCGTTTCGCGTCGATGAATTGTATTTAGGAGAAAACTTTCTTGTCGTTTATTAACCTGTTAAAAGCCTACTTCTTCATCCTCTTTGAGGAGCTAAAAACGCATGGGGTGATGCTGATTTCCGTCTCCGTGGCGAGTTTTGTTGTGAGTATCCTCTTTTGCACGCTTGTTATTGCTTACCTACCGGCTGATTATTTCCTGCCTAACAGACAGGTAAGTCGTATCGGACACCCCATTTTGCGGATAGTTCTCAAGTGCCTAAAAAATATGTTCGCGATGGTCCTTATCGTCGTTGGGATTATTCAGATACCCTTACCCGGGCAAGGGCTTTTGACGATATTGATAGGAATTATCATCAGCGATGTTCCGGGCAAACGAAAATTAGAGCGTCGGATTATAAGTTCGCCGGTCGTCTTAACTGCTGCGAATACCATTCGTTCCCGTTTTAAACGCCCACCCCTTGTATTAGACGAGTCTGTAGAAGAAACGCAGCTTGCAGAATAGCAGAATCTGGTTGGCGGAGGCGTGTTAGCAAGGTAAGACTATCGTACACTTCAGTCGAAAGGATGGGGTTACCGTGGCGCTAATTGCTTATGGATCTCCAATAACCGCTGCAGTTCTTCTATCGGTTTCTCAGCATCATCCACCCGTAAATCGATATACCGGTCATTAAACCCACCATAGCCACTGCGCTCCTGAACGATGAGCAACGCCGCTGATTGTTGCCCCCGAGTATCACCGCCTGCCGCTTGTCCGGCGAAAAGTGCCGCCATTAATTTATCCGCCAGTTCGCCCGCTGTTTCCTCAAACGCTTGACCCATCGCTTTGACAACCGCTTCACCAGCGAGGATGTTGCCTTGAGCGGTGTAGTGTTCACCTGAGACGGCACCTGCCCACGCGTTGCATTCATCACCCGTGTAGTTCGCGACATTCCCTTTCGCATCCACGATGCCTACCTGCCGTGTTGCCCGCCCTGAATCATCTGCGACAAGACGTTCCAAGGTCTGTTTCGCCGAAAGTCCACTTTTGAGCAGTTTCAACCCGTTGGGTCCGTATGTCGTGTTTGCCCAAGATTGGGTCGCAATCGCACCAACGCCTGCCGCTGCCCACGGGACAACCGAGCCAACAGCGAAAAATTTGGATTGCACAGCAACCCCAAGCGCACCCGTTTCAACGTCATAGCCGACGATCGAAAACGTCGCAACGGGCAGCGAAGCAGGTTTGTCATTCGATATGTCGGGTTCGGAAAGGTGGAACAGCAGGCTCAGTGGAATCAAAAGCATCTTATGTATCTCCAATTACAACAAAGCGGCTTAGTCTTCTTCAAATCGGATTTTCATAGCGGCGGCATGCCCTTCGAGCCCTTCAACCTCAGCAAGTTTTACAACCGCTGGCATGACCTCCTCTAAAGCCGCTTTGGTGTATGAGATGAGACTCGATTTCTTCAGGAAATCGTCAACGCTGAGGGGTGAGGCATAGCGTACGGCGGGGCCTGTGGGTAAAACCGCGTTTGGTCCTGCAATGTAATCCCCAACGACTTCTGGTGAATAGGGACCTATGAAAATAGCCCCCGCATTGTGCACGTCTCCGAGCCAGTCGTAAGGGTTTTCAATGTGAAGTTCGAGGTGTTCGGGTGCGATTTCATTGGAGAGAGTGAACGCCTCGGATAGATTTGCGGTGATAAACGCAGCACCGAAGTTTGCAAAAGCCTGTGTGAGTTCGTCGCGGCGCGGTAAGGCTTCACCCTGTACCTCAATCGCGGATTTGACCTGTTCGGCGAAACCGAGAGACGGTGTAATCAGGATCGCCGCACATTCGGGACCGTGCTCTGCTTGCGAGATGAGGTCGGCGGCGACATAATCCGGGTCAGCCGTGCCGTCAGCAATAACAAGGATCTCGCTGGGACCCGCTAATTTGTCTATATCAACATGTCCATAAACCTCTTTCTTGGCGAATTGGACATAGAGATTTCCAGGTCCGACAATTTTATCAACAGGTGGGATGGTCTTGGTACCGTACGCCATCGCGGCGACGGCTTGCGCGCCGCCACATTTATAGATTTCTTGGATGCCACATTCCGCTGCAGCAACGAGCATATACGGGTTAATCTCCCGATTTCGCATCGGCGGGATACAGACAGCGATTTCTTCAACACCCGCAACGGTAGCAGGAATGACACTCATCAACAATGAAGAAACGAGGAGTTGGCTGATTGCTGGAACATGGACACCGACACGCTTTAGCGGATGAATCAGATGTCCAAGCATTACGCCGTTCGGTTCTGTGGACATCCATGAAGTTCGGAGCTGCTTTTCATGGAATTTTTCGATGTTTGTTCTGGCGTGTGTAATTGCGTCTATAAATTCGGTGGGCACCTCTACATACGCTTCCCCAACCTCTTCTCGTGATACTGTTAACTCCTTTACTGAGATACGGGGCGCATCGAGTTTGCGTGTATATCGGACAACCGCCTTATCCCCTTCCGCTTGCACATCGCTCAACGTGCGACGGACCGTTTTTAAGATACTTTCATCTGTTAACTTACCCCGCGCTTTCAACTTTGAGAGAAAATTTTCAGCCGCTTGGGTACCTGTCTCGACAATTTGTAGCATCCTCAATAACCCTTCTGCTTCGTTGGTGGTATTTGTAGAACAAATTTTGGAAATCTATAAGCGATACCAAGAGCGGCTAAACTTCTTCGTTGTTGTCGCTGACTCTTCTAATGTTTGCACCGACGTTGTTTAATTTTTCTTCGATGGATTCATACCCACGATCAATGTGATATATCCGTGAGACGACAGTTTCACCGGCAGCTGCCATTCCAGCTGCAACAAGGACCGCGCCGGCGCGTAGGTCAGAAGCCATTACGGGTGCGCCACTGAGTTTGGATACACCACTAATCACTGCCTTGCTGCCGTCAAGCATGATATTCGCACCCATCCGATTGAGTTCCGCTGCGTGGATATAGCGGTCTGTGTGTACATTTTCCGTAATAACACTCGTCCCAGACGCGAGGCAGAGCAATCCCATAATTTGTGCTTGCATATCGGTCGGAAAACCGGGGAAAGGGGCTGTGGTAACATCAATCCCTCGAATCTCGTGCGGTGTTGTGACGCGTACACCCTCGTCATCCCAATCTAATTCGACCCCCGCCTCAATGAGTTTCTCTGAGATAGCAGGAATTTGTTGCGGTGTGATGCCCTTGACATAAACATCGCCTCTGGTAATAGCCCCCGCGACAATGAAAGTACCTGCTTCAATATCATCGGATATGACGGTGTGCTCGGTCCCGCGTAACTGTTTGACCCCGCGGATTGTCAGGACGGAAGTGCCGATGCCTTCTATATCTGCGCCCATCGCATTAAGAAAACAGGCGAGGTCAGAGATGTGCGGTTCACACGCTGCGCCCCGGATAACCGTCGTGCCTTCTGCCAAGGTCGCTGCCATCATAACGTTCGCAGTTGCCCCGACACTCGGTCCGTGCTGTCCCATGAGATACATCTCTGTGCCAAGCAGACGTTCCGTTTGTGCGTAGATATATCCGCTTTCCACTGTGACTTCTGCCCCTAAGTGCGCTAAGCCTCGAATGTGCAAGTCGATCGGTCGGGGTCCAATAGCACATCCACCTGGGAATGAGACTTTTGCTCTCCCTAATTTCGCCACAAGCGGACCAAGAACATAGATGGATGCGCGCATTTTCCGCACGAGTTCGTAAGGGGCTTCGTACTCCAAGTGGCTTATGGGTTGAATATAGAGTGTAGAATTTTTTAGTTTTGTTGTAGCACCGAGTCCTTCCAAAACGGCACTGAGCGTTTTGACATCTGTTAGATTTGGTACGTTGTGGAGCACGCTAACGCCATCACCGAGAATCGCGGCGGCGACTGCGATAGGCAGCACTGCATTTTTACAACCGCTGACAGGGATTGTTCCTTGAAGCCGAGTGCCACCTTTGACGATTAATTTTTCCATCTTCCTTCTCCTTCACAAATTTTACGTCACTGGATGTATTGGGTTGTGTTAAACCCTACCTGCATAAACGATGCCAATCCGTTATTTGTTACAAACTATAGACAATATACGGCTTTATATGACTTTCTGACTTTCAGGAATGTGTTAAAAAGGACACATGTTATCTATCTTTCGCAAAATTCGCTTGTGTTAACAGGCAATTTTTTATAAAATGGATGTCTGTAAGATTTACACTCATTCGACCCGTTTTGAAATTCGGTTTCCTAAAGAGTTTCCTAAAGAAAGGTAAAACAGATGGCAGACAAAACATATCGTATTGGAATTATTGGATGCGGTGGTATGGGACGTTCCCATGCCCGTAATTGGGCAAGCACCGGGCGTGCCGAGGTTGTCACGGCTTCAGATATTAGCTCGGAATCGGCATCGAAATTTGCCGAAGAGTTCTCACTTCCAACGCACTATACCGATTTCGGTGAAATGTGTGAGAAAGAGGACTTGGACATCGTCAGTATCACGACGTGGCAAAGCGTTCGTGCCGAACCAACGATCGCCGCTGCGGAAAATGGGGTACTCGGTGTTATTACTGAGAAACCGATGTCAGCTTCAGTTGGCGATGCCCAGGACATGATGGATGCCTGTGATAAACACAACGTGAAATTGGTCGTTGGACACCAGCGGCGTTTCAGCCCGCAAAATTGTGAAGCGCGTCGCCTTATTCAAGAAGGTGCTATCGGTCAACCGCAGGCGATGCTCCGTCGTGATGGACACGGATTACTTAACCGTGGCACCCACGAAGTCGACGAAATGCGCTATATCCTCGGCGACCCAGATCCGTTATGGCTTATCGGACAAGTCGCACGCCGGACCGACCGATGGGAACGACGCGTAAGAACCGAAGACCTCTGCATGGCGGAAATCTGTTTTGAAGGTGGTATCCGCGGCATCTACGAAAGTGATTTACCGGAACCCGCACTCCGAGGCGATGTCGTCTACGGAGACGATGGGCAGCTCCGTCGCGGGGACAACGGGACAATCGAATTGCTCAATAGCAAAGCCGAAGGCTGGCAAGTGATTGAACCTCGACAAAGTGAACCGAATCAATTTGATGAGATGTTGGCTTGGATCGAAGGCGATGTTGATGAACACCGTAATGCGGGTAGACACGGACTTTGCACAATAGAAATCCTGATGGCGATTTACGAATCGTTGCGCATTCAGAACGTAGTAACCTTCCCCTTAACAACGCGTCCGAATCCGCTTGACCTATTGGTTGAGGGCGGAAAGTTGCCGGTGTTTGTTGAAGGACGTTATGATATCCGGGCACCGTTCCCAGAACAGACAAAGTAGCTTAAGAGTTGTCGGCTATCGGCTATCAGCGGTCAGTAAAGAACAATTTGTGGCAGTTCGATGATTTTCAACTGCCACAACCCTATGCCGATTGCTGATTGCTGACGGCTGACAGCCATTAACTCAACAATCTACGTCTTTCCCTTCGCTTCCATAAACATCCATCCGTTCCTGTGTTGTAATCTCTCCAGAACTCGCCGGTTTGTAATGGAACTGTAACGCACGCCGACGTTGCTCCGATTGGTTGACCGGGCTTCCGTGATGCGTCAGCCCGTGCCAAAAGAGACATCCACCCGGCTTAAGCGGCACCATCGTATCGCGAGCCACAGGCACATCCGTATCACAAATCTGCCAATCCCGCCGTTTGAAATGGATCATCGGTCCCTCGTTATGCGACCCCGGTATAACGTGCAAACATCCGTTTTCGGGTGTGGCTTCATCTAAGGCGATCCATACGCCGACAACCGTTGTTCCCTCGGGTAGGTTAAAATAGGCGCAATCCTGATGCCACGGCTTTTCTGACCCGTGACGCGGGGGTTTGACGAGTGCCATGTCTTGGAACAGTTCAGGCGTGTCGCCCATAATTTGTTCGAGCACACCGAGAAGTCCCGAATGTGCTGCCATCGCGTCCAACCGAGCCTCGTAGTCTACAAAACCGAAGATTTTTCTGATGGCATCACGGCGTTCTTGACCCTCCATTTCGTTTTTCTGCTTGACGAGTTTCGGTTCAAATTGGATCGCTCGAAAATCAGGACATTTCCCATCCATAAGATGAACCATGCCTGCCAATGCGTCCTCGACTTCAGCCGGACTAAACGCATCGTTGATGACAAGGTAACCGTGTTGATGGAAGTATTCGATCTCTGCCTCGGTTACGGCTGGAAATCCACCCGTAATCCCTTTAGCCGCCGTGTCAAAACAGTAGAGTTCGAGTGGATACGGGATCTGAGCGATGTCTGTATGTTCACTTGTGGTTGCGGTACTCATATAAAACTCCTTTTATGGCTGTTAGTACGCTTACGCCGTTCGCGTTCGGTTAATATAACCCAAGTTGCCGCTTTGTAGCATAGGCTGTTAGCCTGTGCCTCTTCGTGCCCAAAATGGTAGGAAACACGCCAAGTTTTTCGCAAAAATGACCGATTTTCACTGAAAAACAGTGTTCGTGTGTCTAAAATCACATAGGTAGCAAGTTAGATTACTATAGTTAACCTAAGTTGCCACTTGTAGCACAAACTTTCCAGTTTGTGCCTGTGGATGCGCAAACTAAAAGTTTACGCTACAAAACTCTTACGCATCATGACCCATTTCGATGAAAAACGTTATCTGCGCGCCGAAAATCCCGTAAGTAGCAACTTGGGTTATAGTTACAAGAGGAGACCTTTATTATACAAAAACCTCTTAACTGATAACTGATGACCGAAAGGGTTGCGTAGCAACCCGTGCTGACGACTGAAAACCTAAATCTCGCCGTTACTTTCACGGATCATTAGCGTTAGGAAATCGTCAACGCGATCAATTGCCGCTTGGGCGCGGTCGCGGGCAGATGCATCCTTCTCCTCTTCAGCCAACCACTGTCGCCGCTTCGGGAGCCATTCGTTTGTCAGGTAGTCAAGTTGATTCAAGAAGTGAGGGTCTTCGGTTACACTCACGAAATACTCGATAATACCCAGCAATCCGTATTTACGATTCACCTCCATATCGTCTAACTCATCTACCATTTGCAAGAAAAGATGCTGATTTCTGTCTTGTCGTGCTTGGGCGACTTCACGAGAGGATTCGGTTAGGAGTTTGTCAACAAACTCTTGTTTGGAATTGATCCAGCGCGGCAGGTTTCGTACGTAGTCCTCCAAATCAAAATTGCCGCGTTGGAGTGCGAAATAAGAGTGGATGTGAATGTTTCGGAAGAAAGCGGTATAACCGACGTTTGGATCCATCGTGTCCGCATCGTAAAGGATCTGGTTTTCAATCCTGTTGTAGAGTAGCTTGAAATCCGCTGCTGTGAGGTTCATCGGTTTTAAATGCGCCAGAACAACGGCTGTTGCGGCTTGGACGAATTCGGAATCGAAATCATACATCGCCAAGATGTTTTCGGTAATAACTGCACCAGATTCGTGATGGACTGTGCCGTGGAGGTTGTGCTTGTCGTAAAGCTCGGTAACGACATTTTGAGCGGCGGGGGTCAAGGTCTCGTTTAACCAGAACCCGTTGTGGTCGAGGATACGCTGTCCGTTATCGTCCGTCAAGATAACACCATCGTACCGTTTGGTGATGTCGTGCAAGGTGCCGGCGACTTCAAGTAGTTTCACATCGCCACCTTCCCGTTTACCGAGTTCCATGCTCATTGCACGCACGCGCATGGTGTGATTCCATGTATAGTGCCGCCACTGGAAACCGACGCGGTTGTGTTCCCAGAGTGCGAAAGTTTCGTTGACTAAAGTTTCCAATTCATTCAAGACTTGGGCGTAGTTCATAAAGAACTCCTTCTCAGTAGTTATCAGTCTTCAGTTATGGGTTATCAGTTAACAGCGTTTTCGGAACTAATACTGTGCCTTGGGCAACGCCAAGTACTGGTGATAGACGACAATTATTCACTGTCAGAATTATGAGACATTATATTTAACTTGAATGAGTGACAATCCGTGTGCAGGTGCCGACATTCCTGCTACGGCTCGATCTTTGGCTTCTAAAATGCGGCGAAGTTGTGTATCCGCATCTCGGCATTTGATGTATTTCAAGAGGGTACCCGTGATGGCGCGAACCATACCCCGTAGAAACGAGTCTGCTTCAATCTCAAAATAGACGTACGGCTCTTTTTTCGACCAGCGTGCCTCGTAAACTTCGCAGACAGGATTTATCCGATCGCTCCCTACCCTTTGGAACGAGGCGAAATTGTGTTTGCCAATCAGTATTTGGCAAAGTTTGTTCGTTTGCGAGACATCAATTTCGGTCGGAAAGAAATAACTTGTCTGTCGCGAAAGTGCGCTCGGGTATCCCCGATTTAAAAGCGTATACCGGTACCGTCGGCTTGTTGCACTGAAGCGGGCGTGAAACTCAGCAGACACCTCTGTTGCGGAACAGACAACGATATCCCGAGGCAAAACGGCGTTAAGTCCTTTCTGAAATGCAACGATGGGGATCTCTGAATCCGTGTAAAAGTTGGCGACCTGTCCCTCCGCGTGGACACCGGTATCGGTCCTCCCTGCCCCGATAATCTGTATAGGAGTTTTGGTTAGCTTCCCCAAGGTCTCCTCAATTGTACCTTGGATTGTTGGCAAATTCGGTTGTTTCTGCCAACCGTGATAATTCGTACCGTCATACTCCAGCACGAGTTTGATATTTCGCATTGTATCACCCTATGGTAGGGTCTAAAGGTGTAATAAATAAAGGGTATCACATTACGGCATTAAGTGTCAAATCAATTGTGAAATGCTGTTTGGCAAATTATAGTAAAACCTGAAAATATGTTTACATTTCAATGAGTAACAATCCCGCATACGCCTTCGCTGGCGAGGTTTCCTAGGGGAAATCC
>CAZGAW010000115.1:0-16751 GCA_964523645.1 uncultured bacterium
CTGACTGGGCTGGTGCTTGGTTTTAATAGCATCACGGACATATCTCCGCTTGCTGCACTCAAAAAACTGCCTGGATTGGCTCTTTCGGATAATAACATCACGGACATATCTCCACTTGCTGAACTCAAACAGCTCGACGGTAGATTGGCTCTCTCGTATAATAACATCACGGATATATCTCCACTTACTGAACTCAAATACCTGACTTGGTTAGAGCTTTCAAATAATAACATCACGGACATATCCGCGCTTGCTGAACTCAAATACCTGACTGGGTTGAAGCTTCGGCGGGGTAAAATTTCGGATATATCTCCGCTTGCTGAACTCAAACGACTCTGGTATTTGGAACTTCCGTGGAATAACATTTCGGATATCTCCGCACTCGCTGAACTCAAACAACTCGAGTACTTGGAACTTACTGGTAATAATATTTCGGATGTGTCCCCACTGGAAAGGTTAGATCTGACAGGGACACGGGGAAACCGCGCAGGATTGTACCTTCAACGGAACCCACTGAGCGATGCTTCCATCAACACACATATTCCTGCCATGCAGGCAAGAGGGATTGAAGTAGAGTTTGACTCACTCACAGAACCTTCTCAGAACACCGGGCCGAGTGCAGATGTCAATGAAGATGGTGTAGTGAATGTCCAGGATTTGGTGTTGGTCTCCTCGCGTTTGGGAGAGACGGGTGAGAATATAGCGGATGTCAACGGTGATGGTGTCGTTAATATTCAAGATCTGGTATTGGTAGCGAGTGAGTTGGGGGGTGCTACAGCTGCGCCTTCAGCTTTGCCTGGTACTTCTGCTGCCCTGTCGTCGCGTGCGACAGTAGAGCAGTGGCTGGCAGCAGCATATCGTTTACCGCGCCTTGATGTGCGTTTGCAGCGCGGGATTGATTGGCTGGAACGTCTCTTGGTGGCGTTCCCACCGGAAGAGACGGCTCTGTTGGTGAATTATCCGAACCCGTTCAACCCGGAGACGTGGATACCCTATCAGTTGGCGAAACCTGCGGAAGTGACACTGCGTATCTATGCTGTGAATGGAGCATTGGTGCGGACAGTGGCATTGGGGCATCAACGTGCAGGGATGTATCGGACTCGGAGCCGTGCCGCATATTGGGATGGCAGAAACACACTCGGTGAACCTGTCGCCAGTGGTATCTATTTCTATACACTCACAGCAGGCGATTTCACAGCAACGCGGAAACTGCTGATTCGGAAATAATATCAAATGACCATAGGATAGCTGAGATGCTGGTGTTTATAGTTTCCCAGCGATCGTTGATGAGGGGGTTGAGTTGGGTTTGCTGGCATCTCTTCTTTGAGAAATGATGCGCTGAGCGATCCATCGGGGTGAGCCCGCTTTCCATCAAGAAGTCCCTTTGCTCCAGCGGAGCAATATGTCTATTGTAGGTAAAAATAGTATTTCCGTAGACGCGGTTTCAAACCGCGCCTACAAGATGAAGAAGGACATAGCACTATTCACCTTCGATGAGTTCGCCACCCTTTTTGAGAAACGCGACAGCACTCCGCGAAATTTGAACCTTTACCTCTTGGCTATTCAATTCTCCAACGCTGATGAGAATAATGTTTTTATCATTGCTCAGTCCAAGAATCTTGCCGTGCAACCCGCCGTTCGTTACGATTTCATCGCCTTTGGTCAGGTTCTCCAGCATGTTCTGATGTTTTTTGCGTTTGGCTTGTTCCGGACGCCATAGCAAAAAATACATAATAGCACCCATCGCAATGAACGGAACAAGCAATCCTGTTATCTGGTCCATGAAGTATCTCCTTTTCTTTTGACGTAGTTTACTTGTAGGGGCTGGAAATGTAATACATTGTCCCGCAAGTCCACACGCGACTTGCGCTACGGATTCAGTCTATTCCCAGACTGAATCCCCCAGCCCCTACTGCTATTAAAAAATCAAAGAATTAGCATAGCATCGCCATAACTATAAAAACGGTAGTTATGTTCGAGTGCCTCTTGATAAGCTTGCTGAATCAGGTTTTTTCCAGCAAAAGCACTCACGAGCATAAGTAGGGTTGATTTGGGTAGATGAAAGTTGGTGACCAACGCATCTACGGCGTTAAATCGGTGCCCGGGATAGATGAAAAGTTCACTGTAGCCACTATAAGGGTAGACAGTACCTGTCGTACCTGCGGTTTCCAAAGATCGCACGACTGTGGTCCCAATCGCAACAATTTTCCTGCCTGTCTCCTGTGCCGCTCGGATCCGCTTCGCTTCTGTTTCGGCAAGGTAGATGTATTCGGCATGCATCTTATGGGTCTCAATATTTTCCACTTTTACCGGTTGGAACGTCCCAGGTCCAACATGCAGTGTTAGCATTGCTGTTTCTATCTCGTTGCTTTTCAATTCATCCAGTAATTCTTTTGTAAAGTGCAGACCTGCTGTAGGGGCTGCGATCGCACCTTCAGCAGCTGCATAGACTGACTGGTAACGGATCTTATCTGCAGCGTTCGGTGGACGACGAATGTAAGGCGGCAAAGGCATCATACCGACATCTGTGAGAATGGCTGAAAACTCGCCATTATAGTCGAAACGGACGATACAGTGTCCATCATCTGGTTTCGCGAGGACCTCTGCTGTTAGAATACTGTTGCCGAATACAATCTCTGTACCGATGTGGAGGCTCCGCCGCGGCTTAGCGAGTACTTCCCATGTATCAGGCTCTTTTTCTCGGATAAGAAGTAATTCTATTTTTCCGCCCGTTCCGCTTTTCTTACCGATTAACCGTGCAGGTATGACCTTCGTGTCGTTCAGAACTAACAACGCAGCATCCGGTAAGTATTTCCCAATCTGCGAAAATTGCGTATGATGAAAAGCACGAGTACCGCGATCGACTACCAAGAGCCGGGACGCATCACGCTGTTGAAGTGGGGTTTGCGCGATCCGATCCGGCGGTAGAGGGTAGTCGAAATCTGAGAGTTTCATATTATGGTTGTCGGTTTTCAGTTTTCAGTTGTCGGCCACAAGAGGGTGTTTTTGCTTGGGTACTTCCCTTGTTAGACGAAAACCTCTTAACTGATAACCGATGACTGATAACCGATGACTGTTAATGGAACAGCGATGTTTGAGATCCTATAGGATAATTGAAGTACTCATGGGCGGCATCGGTTGCGATGCGTCCGCCCGGTGTTAACATCAAAAATCCTTCTTTGATATAGTAGGGTTCGTAAACCTCTGCGATAGTGCGTTCGTCCTCACTCAGGGCGACAGCGAGTGCCTTAAGCCCCGCACGTCCCTTGAATTTCTCAATAAGTGCCTGAAAATAGGCGTAGTCCTGGGCGTTTAATCCACGTTCATCAATGTCGAAGAATTTAAGGGCTTCCTCCACAACTTCAAGCGCGAGTGTACCGTCTGCTTTGACTTGGGCATAGTCTCTAACATTCGCGAGAAGTTTGTTCGCGATGCGCATTGTGCCACGCGAACGACAGGCTAATGTGTATTCTGCATCTTCGTCGATATTAATATCGAGTTTTGCACTGTTAATACGAATCGCTTGCTGGATGTCTTTTGGTTCGTAGTAGTCCAGATGAATTCGGATGCCAAACCTGTCACGAAAAGGCCCCGCAAGCAGTCCTTCGCGGGTCGTCGCCCCAACGAGTGTAAATTGCTTAAGCGGCATTTGTACGACATCCGATGCGGGACCTTGACCAATCGCTAAATCCAGTTGGTAATCCTCCATCGCAGGGTAAAGCAGTTCTTGAACATACCCTTTCATCCTGTGAATTTCATCAACAAACAGAATATCACCCTGATCGAGGTTCATCAAGGTTGAAGCGAGGTCGAGCTTTTCCATGACAGGCCCGATCGCCTGCTTATAGTTGGTCTGAATTTCATTAGCGATGATCCTCGCGAGTGTGGTTTTCCCAAGCCCGGGTGGACCAACAAGTAGTACATGTTCAAGCGCGTCTCCACGCTTTTTGGCAGCCTCAATGTGAATACGGAGTTGTTCTTTAACCTGATCCTGCCCGATAAATTCGCTTAACATTTCCGGACGGAGACTATATCCCAGACTATCGTCTTCAGCTGCCAAATCTTGCATCCGAATGGGATCTGGTATGTCGTGGTTATCCATTTTGGGGTCCTAATACAGAGGTTTCAATATAAGTAACAATCAGTTTTCACCAAAGACGGCGTGAAGGTTGTAAAACAAACGTTCCTACTACAAAGTCTACTGATTGCCGACGGTTTCCGACGACTCATAGCCATTAAAAAACTAATTTCGGATATATCGGAGTGCTTGCGCAACTAAGTTCTCTCGTTGCGCAGATTCACCGAGAACTTGTTGTGCCTTTTCGACGGCTTGTTCTGCTTCAAGTTCCGAAGCCCCCAGGTTGACAAGGATTTTAATGACTTCTCCGTCTGGAGCCCCAGCAGGTTTTTCAAAGTCTACGTCGCCTTCAAGTTTCAGTTTCATAATGTTCTTTTTGAGTTTGGTGATGATAACTTGAGCAAGGTCTTTGCTTAAACGGGGAACCCGCATGAGGGTAGTTGCATCTCCGCGATGAACAGCGCGTTGGAATTGTGAAGGCGATAACCTCGCAACAATGTTTTGTGCAAGTGCCGGTCCAACACCGGAAACGGTCATCGCCAATTCAAAAACCTTAAGCGCGTCCTTTGAAGTAAAGCCATAGAGCGTAATTTTGTTGTCGCGGTTTTGGTTATAGTATGTATAAAGGGTAACAGGATCACCTATAGATGGCAAGTCCGTTATGATTCGCGGTGGCACATCAATGGTATATCCAATACCGTTCACATCTACAACAACCTGTGTGGTTTCTTTATCAGCAAGAACCCCTTTGATATAAGAAATCATCCTGACCTTCCTTTGGACAGATATAATCAATGCTATCGCTTGTATTTTTCACGGAGTTGAAGGACTTTGTAGGAGCGGGCATGGCATAGTGCAAGCGCAAGCGCATCCGCTGCGTGATCAGGACGGGGTGGTTCCTTGAGTTTAAGTAGGGCTTGGGTCATCCTTTGCATCTGAGATTTTGTGGCTTTTCCGTAACCAACAACTGCTTGTTTGACCTGGGTCGGTGTATATACAGTAACAGAGCAGTCCGCATTCGCTGCTGCAAGTTTTACGATGCCTTTAACTTCGCCTACGACAAAGGCACTGCTTACGTTTTTACTAAAGAAAATATCTTCAAGGACAACATTTTCGATAGTAAATTTAGCAATCAGTTCGGTTACGCTATCGTAAATCTGTTTCAACCGGAACGCCGATGCTGTTTTCGGACTGGTTTTGATGTTTCCGAAACCTCGCGAAATAAAACGATTAGCGTACGCTTCAACCACACCATATCCAGTATTCGCAATGCCTGGGTCAATACCAAGAATTATTTTTTTAATTTTCCTTGCAGTTCGACGAACTGGGTTTTATATTTCATGTCCCGTTCCGTAGAACCGTCCTCCACTACATTGCGGACTCGGTTTTTGATGTTATGAAGAATTTTTAATTCTGCCTTTATCAAACACCTTAAGAGTTATGCACAGAATTCACTCCTACGACTGATAGTTAAGGAGTCGTGAGTTATATGTAGCATCTAAGCTGCATCTTCTAAAAGGTTATCGGGGATATCGAAATTTGCGTAGACTTTCTGTACATCGTCGAGTTCGTCGAGGGTATCCATTAGGCGTAGCATCCGTTCCGCTTCTTTCCCCTCAAGTTTCACGGTGTTTTGTGGAATCATACTAATTTCAGCGAGTTGAATTTCAGCAGATGTTTCTTGGATTGCTGTTAAGACGCTATCGAACACCTCAAAGGGTGTAACAATTTCCATACCCGTTTCGGAGACGGCTACATCTTCAGCACCCGCTTCAACTGCAATCATAAATAGTTCTTCTTCTTCAATACTATCGGGCGTAACGACGATCAATCCGCATTTATCAAAGCCCCATGCAACAGATCCACGTTCTCCGATTCTGCCTTCGTGCTTGCTGAAAGCGTGTCGAATCTCCGCAACAGCCCGATTACGGTTGTCGGTCAAGACTTCTATCATGACTGCGACACCCCCGGGACCGTAACCTTCATAGAGGATTTCTTCATAGGTTTCACCTTCGAGTTCACCGGTGCCACGAAGTACCGCTTTCTCAATGTTATCGTTCGGGACATTACTTGATTTTGCCGCCGCAATTGCGGTTCGAAGCCTTGGATTCATGTCCACATCGCCGCCACCGGTACGCGCTGCTGCTGTAATCTCTTTCACCAATTTTGAGAAGAGCTTACCACGTCTGGAATCGTTCGCTGCTTTTTTATGTTTAATTGTTGACCATTTAGAGTGTCCTGACATAAATTGTGTCCTTTCTGGGTATTCTGATTGAATTAGTGTAGCATAACGGTAAAAAATATACAACGTAAATCTATGTTAACCTGTTATAATTGATTGGACAAAACTCAAAATCTATGCTAAACTTATTACATCCTTCGTTTAAGGAGTTTGTGTAGGTTGCTATGTTACCTTTTACTCTGAAAATTGCCGATCAACCGGTGGAGCGTTTACAGCGTATCAATGCTGAAAATCAACCTATTGACGTTGATGTGCAGAGGGAGCTTTACGCTCGGGAAATTGACCGTGCCGATAGCGAGCAGACATCGCAGCCTCGGCGGTTAAGTCAGTTAATTTTGCATGAAGCTACCGAAAATGCGTATACGACGTTTATTGAGTTCCTACGGGATAACTCGGAACCGGAGGTTTTTCTCCCGTTTGAGCGTCTCGCTGAACACCTTTCTCGGCAATATGCGTTGATTCTCTCTGCTTCACGTTCTCACGAGCTTTTTGAAATCTGTCAGATGCAGCCTGATACCAGCCCTTCTATCTTGCACTACGGAGGGTATGAAATAGCAATCAAACCGCGCAGATACATTTTGGATACAGCGGCTTATTTGGTAGCACCCGATAAATATACACTTTTTATTCGACAGGTGCGAGAAGGCGATACAATTAAGGTCTACCGTAGCGATTTTATCAATCTGACGCAAAATTCGCCACCTCCGTTTAAACTTGACACCCGCGATATAATTGAAAATGTACAATTGGAACTCATAGGGGAACGGGGACAGGCACTGCCAATAGAGCAATTGCTCATGTTTCCGCCGAGTACCGAGGAGGCGAACTCCGATCGTCTTAGTAAATGCCCTGAATGTGGTGGCCGTCTGCGCCAACTCGGTAGAGAAGGCATTTTCTGCCTTGAGTGTGATTGGGATAACCTACCGCCGTTGAAACATCCACGATAATATGAAATTGAAGTGTGGACTGAATGAAATTTTGCTGCGTTTATCGAGCGTAGATGACCACGTTTTCCGAGTCCTTTTGCAGTGAAAATAGGTTCAACTTTGACCGGCAAGTCTCGCCATATATAAAATAAATACCGTGTTGCCAACAGCAAGCACGGCACCAACCACGGTTTGGAGAAGTGTATGTCGTTTTCGATAAACCCGCGCCCAAGCAATCAGCGGAATTAACAGAAATAGCCAACCGAATTGTGGATTAACAAGCATGACGAGGACGGTAACACATCCAGTAGCAACGCTGCTGTGAAAACTTATTTTCCACATCGGAGTAATTGCAGAAAAAATAGCACTGTTTGCAATGTAAGCAATACCCGCCCAAACAATTTCCCTTGCCGCACCCAGCTGATGCAGCAGGACGGTCCCTACAACCATACTAACAAGTGTACAGCACAAAGGTAGGAACCGCTCTTCCCTGTTCTGCAAATGCAGATCACTTACTTTAGCACACCGAACCATCACCGCTATTGACAATGCCGGTAACACGGTAACAAATAGGACAACAATTGCCAACCAACGGAGGGCGTTTTGCGGAGCCGCATGTTTTTGAATGACGCCAACAGCCGTTGCAATTGGGACCAAAAATGGGCTAAAGAGAACAGAAGTGACCCATGCGATGCATGCCGGAATTGTTGATAAATTGCTACGCTCCATCAATTAATTTGACGTTTCCAAAGTTTTGAAGAAGTTGACTAAGTCTGCACCGTGTGTACTGGCATTGACTTTCTTGTCAATTTCAATAATTTTCCCTGTTTTATCAATAATAACGGCTGATCGCTGAATGCTGCCATCTGGCGCATTCGCCGCACCATAGAGAAGCGCGAGGTTGCGTCCAGTGTCTACCAAAAGTGGAAAGTTCAGCTGATTTTCTGCCGAAAATTTCTGATGAGAATCCGCGTCGTCTGACGTAATCCCAAAGACGTGTGCCTCGTATTTTTCAAAACTACTCGACTCATCACGGAGTGAGCAAACTTGCATCGTTCAGCCACGCCCAAAATCGCGTGGATAGAATGATAAGACAACGTTCTTCTTCTCCTTAAGCAATTCGCTTAATTGGTGCGTCTTACCGGTTCCATCGGTTGCGATAAAATCTGGAGCGGGTTGCCCAACTTCTATCTTTGGTAGGACTTCCTTAAGCAGTGCAACGACATCTTCACCGTGTGTTTTGACGTTGACTTCTCTGTCAATAGCACGGATATACCCGGCTTTATCAATGATGAAAGTTACCCGTTTTGAGGCATTGAAGTTCTCAATGATACCGCTATACTGATGACTCACCTCAAATTCGGTGTCGGCTAAGAGCGAAAACCCGAATTTCTGTTCTGCCTTAAACCGCTGATGCGATTCAACATCGTCAACGCTGACCCCGAAAAGGACACTTCCGGTGGCCTCTATCTCGCTCAAATTATCCCGGAGCGAGCAAAGTTCGGTAGTTCAGCCACCCGTAAAATCTTTTGGATAAAAAGCGAGGATGATATTCTGTTTCCCTAAATGGTCGCTGAGACTCCGCTCAACGCCCTCTTCATCTTTTAGTGTAAAATCGGGGGCGATCATGCCCACTTTTAGCGTGTTTGCCGTTGTCACTGCTTCCTCCCCTGAAGCTGCTGGAATCAAAATAGCTGTTATGAGGATAACAGCCCAGACGCTTGCATTCAACCGCGTTTGAAACATCGCGCTATGCCTCCATCAAATACATTGTTTAATGAAATTATACGCTATTTTGCTATAGGTGTCAATTGAATTTGCGTTTAACGTGGCACTGCTCAGTTAGAAATGATACCTTTTTCTTCAAGCCATAATTTCAGAGGCACGTCTGCGTCCTTAGGTGAAAAGTGCCCATTTGCGTTAGTACCATCACCACCAAGCAACTGCTGTCGAATCGGATCGTTCCGCTCAAATATTTCTGCAGGTATCGTCATGTTATCTTTACTCCGCAGCCATCGGTAACCGTATCCGTAGAAGAGTCCCTTTCGGGTGATGTCCGAATCATTTTCACTTCGGGCATGCCATAGCCGCCGATCGAAGAAGACAGCATCACCGGGCTTACAACAGACAGGGGTCGCGCCTCCCGGCATCGAACCATCTTCTGGTTTATCAAGCTTGTCCCAGAGGTGGCTCCCCGGTATGACATAGAAATTTCCGCGTCCCGTTTCAGAACAATCGGAGAGCCAGTAGACGATCTTTATCGACAGACGGGGTCGCGGTGAACTTTCGATCTCGATATTGACGCGCCCGCTGTCCTGATGCCATCCGAGTGGTGCCGGTTTACCGCGAACAGCATCCGGACGTGGTGGCGTGATAATGAAATGGCTGTGGTAGGAGTAGATATTCCATCCCAAAATTCCCCAGACCTTCGGGAACGTTTTATACCAATCCAAAATATTCACGAAAGCCTGATCTGTGCCGAGAAAATTCGGATAGAAGAAGTTGTTATGCTTAGTGAGGGGGTTCTTGGTATGTGGATCGTAACCAGCGTCAAGATGGTTCTGGTAGATGCGGTCTACTTTTGTTTCAAGGCGTTCAACGAGATCCGCCGGGAGCGCACCTTCAACGGTGAAATACCCGTTCTCGTTTAGTTCACGGTGTTGTTCATCAGTAATCTGGTGTTGTAGATGGCGTTCGTCAAGCATAGGTTAGGTCTCCAATGTGTGATGTTTATCCGAAGACGCGAATCTGTTAATCCGGTAAAGGCCCCTCTATCTGATCAACAAAACGAATAGAATGTATAACATCACGGAGGTCTGTGAGCGGCACTTCCTGGTTGCGCACACAATCGACGAAGTGTTGGTGCATCGTCAGTACCCCTTCGTAGTTGGGTGAATCGCGCTCGTCCACACCGTCAACTTCCCAACCTCCCATAACAGTTTTGTTGTTGTCTTCATGAATTTCGATTTCTTCCGGGATTTTCATGTAACAGCCGATGCCGACACCGTGCAATTCGGAGCGTAACACACGCCCACCCGATGCGCGACTTCCAAAGAGTACACCTGTGACGTTATTATCGAAACGGACAAAGGCGGTGTAGAAGTTACGCTGTGCCGCCCCAAATGTGTCTCGATGCGCTGTGACTTCCACCGGCTCGCCGCCCGCCATATAACGGAGTAGATCAACCACATGGCAGACATCGTTCCAAAGGGTTGTCGTAAACTCTCGATTCTGCCCGAGCATCTGCTTGTTAAAAGTCGTGACGGCTAATGTAACGGGGCCCTTTTCTGCGACGCGCCGCATGGCTTCGCGCGTGACGGCGGCATACCGCCGCTGAAACCCGACCATGCAATACACATCGTTGGCGATTGCTGCCTCAAGTAACTGTTGCGTTTCATCGCTGTTCGCACCGGGTGGTTTCTCAATAAACAGGTGCTTGCCAGCATTGAGACAATCCAGCGCAGGTTGCAAAATCCATTTCTCGTTCATCACACAATAAACGACATCTAAGTCTAAGGTATCCAACATCTTCCGATGGTCTGTGAAGGTGTGTGGAAACTCATATTTCTGAGCAACCTGTGCAAGTTTGCCCTCGTCCAGTTCACAGACTCCGAGCATCTCGACCTCATCTTCCAGACGATTCACGCTTGGGTAATGTGCGCCTTGGCTGCGTCCCCCAGCACCGATAAATGCTGCTTTAAGCATTGTGGACTCTCCTTCGTCTCAGTATTCGCTAAATTTTTTTAAAGATCGGAGTACCCGCACTTTAGCACAAGGTTCAATCGATTGCAAGGAAATTTTTCAAGTGTTAAGGAACCTTGTGAAAAGCAATCTCTCCTTTGTTAGGAGTTGTAAACGTTGGATGCACACGGTTCGTTTTTAACCCTGATTGCGGATTGGTTTGATTTTCTAGATCTTTTGTGATATTCTTAACATCACATTAACCCATGTCGGGTTAAAACATTCTCTGTTCGCAGGGTGATTCAAAACTGAACAACCACCCGAAGCATTGTAGATAGGGTGTTTGATGTTTCCCTAACGCTTGCACTTGTAGGATTTCTGTTAAGTTTTTACAGTTGGGCGTTAGTTACCATAAGAGTAGTGGCTCTGATGGGATTATTGTGGGCTGTTATGTCTTACGCTATGCAATGGATATATGGAAACAACAAATTTAAGTGGTGGGTACATCTACTCGGCATGTTTATAGCGGTAATAGCCTTTCTAATCTTATCAGTTGTGTTTAATGAAGATATAAAGGTGTTAGCAGAATAAAATGAGGTCATAGATGCACACTATGACCTCATTCAGGGTCCCGAACCCTACCGTTGAAAACATGAATTAAAGCAACATTAAATCTTTGCAAGCTTGCTTTAATTTCTGCTCCACTTGTCGCATTAGCACGGTGATTCTCGCTTTGCTCAGATTTAGCATTTCTGCTATATCGGTATTGCGATTATCTTTTCGGATAAGCTTGAACACTTGTTGCTCACGCGGTGTAAGGAACTGTAATAATCTTGGCAGGGACTTCTCAAAATTCTCAACTGAATCCTCCCATATAAATTCGTCTACAAAAGATTCAGATACTGGATTGGGAATCTGGCTTATAACGTCATCAACTTCAGGATCTTCACTAAGAGCCGATGTGAAATGCTTGAGGTGTGCTATCTCTTTGTTTTTAGCATTCATCAAGTTCACACATATCCGAGGGCGTATGAATGTCCCGAAAGTGGCATGGCTGCTATGTGTTGGGTTATAGGAAGGACCCTTTTCACAAAGAGTAATAGCAGCAACTTGTTGTAAGTCATCGCGGAAATCATTCATCTTTGGCGGTGAATAAGCCATGCAATTTGCACATCGTTTCAGGTCGGGGATTAGACGCGTCAACGTCTTATTATCAGGGTAGAATACACCACTATGTTTGTAAGATGGACATGTAGCTCCTTTGTTGTAACATCTCAGTTTCATAACTCTATCCTTTCTGCCTATAGGTAGGCAATGCCATCACTTCTTTATCTGTGCCCACTGAGTGGTTATCAAATTAATATCGGAAACTGAAAAGGTAGCTTCTGTCCAATTGGGTAGAGAGTCCATAGCTGCGTGGTTTGATATATTCGTTACCTGATGAGTAGATAGATCATACTTGTATATATCAGCGTTCTCTACTCCATTCTCCAGTTTGACTGCAGCCGGAAAAATGACAGCTCTGCCATTTTCTGCCCAGCTACCGCCGCCAACTTCTAAATTTTCAGGTATTTTCAGAACAGTTGAACTGCGATCATTCTCGCGGCGAATAACAAGTTTCGTCAGACCCACTGTTTTTAGAAACTGGACATTGCCTTTTTGTTCTACCTTGAATGCAGAAGAACGATGTAGGATATTCTCACTATCGGGATGCCATTTAGCTCTGGTATCAAACACTGAAATCCCGACTTCCAGTTTTCTATCTTTCACAAGTGCTCTTGGATTTTTGCCATTAACATCTATAATGTAAATGTGGCGACCTTCTCCTGGTAAAACGAGAGAGTAAGCGATCTTCCCGCCATCTGGCGACCAATTAGGATCGGATGCAGTGCCACCTACTTCCGCACGAGCGTTTGTTAGCTGTGTAACGTCTCCAGTAATGGTATCCATCACATAGATTTCAAGCTTGTGTTCGTGAGTGCTTGCAAATGCTAATCTCTCTCCATCAGGAGACCATGAAGGTTGAGTGCATATGTGTTTGTAGTTTGTAAGTTGCATAGCACTACTACCATCAGCATTCATAATGAACAATTCAACAGTCTGTTGGGGTTCCCAAGGTTTACCGCCAGGCTTTACTATCTCTACAGCAAACGCGATTTGACTGCCATCAGGTGAGAAAACTGGGTGTGACTTGAAAAGCAAATCTGTAGTCAAGCGTCGGATATTATTACCGCTATCAGACATCCTGTAAACATCATTGGCTCTGGTTTGGATTCCAGCCTCTCTATCAGATAGAAAAACTATATCCGCGTTAATGATGGATGGTAACAAAATCATGAAACTATAAACGACGACAATCAGATTGAGTTTGTGAAAAATGAAAGTTCGCATTTTTATTCCCCTTAATGAGTGTGTGCGACACACTGATGGGTCTAGTGCATCGCACATATGAACCTATTTCAAGTAGCTGTGATGTAAACCTACACTCCAGCCATCGTCACCATCAAATTTGGTTTTAATGCCCACACGTGTGTAGCAGTCCAGTGTGAATAACTCATTATCACCAATCTGCGGAAAGTTGTCCATGTTGATATTTATAGTTGCCTGTTCAACCTCTACTACACCTGCATTTATGTCTTGGTAGCGAGGAGTAGGAGGAACTCTCTGTTCATGGTTTATCTGGAGTATTGAAGCCTTGAACTCATATAGATACTGTGCTTTCCAATCATCTTCATTAGAAACTAACACGTAATGCGAACTACTTGTGAAGGGACTGGAATAATCTAATCCCCAAATTTCAGTGTTAGCAAATACGTCACCAACCCAATCTGACTGAGCTTTTGATGGTTGGGCGGTGTGTGCCGCAAAGGTGATATGTGAAGGTGAGAAAACAAATACTGCTAAAATCAGTAGCGTCGGGATTATTCTTACGGCTTTCATTTCAATTCCTCCTTAGGAAATATACAACCTGTTAGATAGTGAGTGAAATACACTGTTATGTTGTATATATGAACTAACAAGGAAAAGTTAATAGTGAAACGAATAATTATGACTGTAGTTTACCACAAAAAATTTAAAAAATTGACAGAAATTTGTGCTTGTGTATAATATCGCGAATAGTTGGAATGTGGAAATAGAAATGTGTGTTTTCACCCGCTCATATACACGAGGAGGTCATAATGCCTAATCTTGTAGAGATAATCACGATTATTGTGTGTTTATCTGATAAATAAGGAGAGACTCATGCCAGTTTTTGACGCAGAAGCCTTAGAATTTTGGGAAGAGCATGGTTACGTCGTTGTACCAGAGGCAGTCCCGCTTGAGAATTGTCGCGCAGCGGAACAGGCAGTCTGGGATTTTCTGGAAATGGAACGTGACAATCCAGACAGTTGGTATCCCGACCCGCCGCGTCGGAGCATCATGGTGGAAATTTATCAACACCAAGCGTTGTGGGACAATCGCCAATATCCACGTGTCCATCAGGCGTTCTCAGAGATTTGGGAAACCGAGAAGCTCTGGGTCAGTTTTGACCGTGCGAGTATGAATCCACCTGAACGTCCAGATTATACGTTCACGGGTCCTTATTTGCATTGGGATATGTCATTGGAAGATATGCCAGTCCGATTAAAGGTGCAGGGCGTTTTGTATCTGGCGGATACCCCCGGGAATCAAGGGGCATTCACCTGTATTCCGGGTTTCCATCGGAAGTTGGAGAAATGGTTGAATGACTTACCGGATGACGCGAACCCGCGAGAAGTTGTCCGAGATTACCAAGCTGAGGCAGTACCAGTGGCAGGAAAAGCCGGAGATTTGGTTATCTGGCATAGTGCATTGCCGCACGGCAGTAGTCCGAATTCCGCTGAGCGTCCCCGGATGGCGCAATACATCACGATGTCCCCGGCACCAACAAATGGAAATCCTGAAGCACGGATTAAAGGATGGCGCGAACGCTTGACAGGACTCGGAAGAGAGACGAAAGAGAAAGAGCATCACCACGGTAAGACAGCCGAGTTGACACCTTTGGGAAAGAAACTTCTCGGACTTGAGCGGTGGGATACTTAAACACAGTCGAGTCTTTCACCTAACCGCATTGCGCCGACTCCTGTTTCGCTGGCGAGGTTTCCTAACCTCGCCAACCATAAAATAGGTAATTGGGCTTTAATAGATGGGTCGGTTCTATACCCCCCACGGGTGTGCATCCCCAGTGCGTAAAGGAGATTTATCTCATGACAGATTTGTTGGCAGCACGCGCACAGATGGCGATGTCCCTGGGGTTTCACATCATTTTTGCTGTCATCGGTATAGCGATGCCTTTGCTGATGGTGATTGCCGAGGGGTTATGGCTCAAAACGCGAGAGGAGACTTACCTGACGCTTGCGAAGCGGTGGGCAAAAGGCACTGCAATTATGTTCGCTGTCGGCGCGGTCTCCGGCACCGTCTTGTCTTTTGAACTCGGTTTGTTGTGGCCCACTTTCATGGCTTACGCCGGTCCGATCATCGGCATGCCGTTTTCGTTGGAAGGGTTTGCGTTCTTCCTTGAAGCGATATTCTTGGGGCTTTATCTCTACGGTTGGGACCGCATTCCAAAATACGCTCACTGGTTCGCGGGTGTAATGGTACTCCTCGGCGGCACTTTGTCGGGTATATTCGTTGTCACCGCGAACGCATGGATGAACACGCCTACCGGGTTCTCTATCGTTAATGGAGAAGTGACTGATGTTGATCCCATTGCGGCGATGTTGAATCCTTCCTCATTCAGCCAAACACTCCACATGACCATCGCTGCCTTTCTGACAGTCGGCTTTGCAGTGGCTGGCATCCACGCCTATTTTCTACGGCGCGACCCAGATAACCTGTTCCATCGTCGGGCGTTCGCTATCGCCTTGAGTGTCGGTGGTGTGTTCGCACTTCTCCAACCGATTTCAGGGGACATCAGTGCCAAAAAGGTGGCAAAATACCAACCTATCAAACTCGCAGCGATGGAGGCACAGTGGGAAACCGAGCGCGGCGCGCCTTTACGCATCGGTGGTATTCCTAACGAGGACACCGAAGAAACCCGATATGCGCTTGAGATTCCGAAAGCACTCAGTTTCCTTGCACATTCTGACTTCAACGCCGAGATTATGGGACTCAAGGCGGTACCACGGGAAGATCGTCCGCCTGTGACGGTCGTGCATTTCGCATTTCAGATTATGGTGGCGTGCGGGATTGTGCTGATTGTCGCTGGCGTGCTCGGGGGTTGGCTCGCGTGGAAACACAAAAGTTTGCCAACCCAACGCTGGTACCTTCGATTCATTACATGCTGCGCACCCCTTGGGTTTATCGCGATTGAGGCAGGCTGGACGGTCACAGAAGTAGGACGGCAACCCTGGATTATCTATAATTACATGCGCACCGCAGAGGCGGTAACCCCGATGCCGAACCTTGTTGTTCCGTTTATCGGTTTTACAGTGCTTTACATTTTCCTCTCAATTATCGTTGTGATCCTATTGCGTCGCCAGATATTTTTAAGTTAACGCCAGGCCAGGACTTATGCGAGACTTTGCTGGCGAGGTTTCCTAACCTCGCTGGGCGTGTCTGAGAGGCACCACTTGGAAGAAAATTGTGTAAGTCCTACGAATGTGAAATAACGTGACTGTCACTCATGGAGAATTGGTTATCGGTACCAGTAGCGTGTGAATGTTGCGCGCATTCACACCTGTCACAACAACCTATTGCTGATAGCCGACAGCCAATACTATGTTAACCCTTGAATTCTGCATCGCATGCGTGATGCTTATTTCCCTGATTATCTATATGCTGACAGGGGGTGCTGATTTTGGTG
>CAZGAW010000116.1:0-16739 GCA_964523645.1 uncultured bacterium
AAAACTTGGATTAAATTTGCGAAATTGTGGCCCGAATAAACGGTGGCACTTCACAAACTATAAAATTTATGCTACAAATGAGCAGACTGCCTAAGTCCTACGCACTTTAGGGCACAGGCTAACAGCCTATGCTACAAAGACACAAACTAACAGTTTATGCTACGAAGATATTGCTATCCTAATCAGAGGAACAGATCATAGGATAGTATACGATGTCTAAAGGAATTTGTCAAAAGGAATCATCTCTGCATACGTGACGGCATACGGCGTATGCCTACTACTATCGCTGCATACGTGAACGGCACACGGCGTGTGCCTACTACTATACAAGATTGTAAGGCATTTGACGGAAGGTGATGCCGAGCTGCTTTAAGGTGGCTTCGGTGAGTTGGGTGCCGCCACAATGGATAATTTTGCTGCCATCATGTCGGGGTAGGCGATCTATGAGATCCTCGGTGAGAATGTCGTCACTATTGAGTAGGTAAACACCAACCCCCTCGGCACTCCCTAAAAAGGCGCGTTGGCGTTTTTCATCAACATCACAAGAGCGATATGAAGGTCTATCTCCTTCTACAAGAGACAACACGGTAGCTACTGACATTGGCGTTCCTGTTTCCTTGAAAAAGAGTAACTGTGCCATTTCACTAAAGGGAATTTCCTCTTTTTCCGAGAAGGTTTCGCCGACATGGTAATAGGAAAAGGTACCGTCGGTGCCGAATTCATACTGTTGCTTGCCGTTATTCTCAAAGGTATATCCTTCACTGACTCGTTTGAGACGGACAGATGTGACTTCGCGAGCTATCTTCGACTCCAGTTCAACCAAGATGAATCGGCGGTTGCCACCATCTTCTTGATTCTGTTCTAATACAGCGTGACCTGTTGTTCCACTCCCAGCAAAAGAGTCGAGAATGATGTCATTTTCACTACAAACCATGTTAATCAAATACTTTACTAACGAGATTGGTTTAGGATAATCAAACTTATCATTACCGATAATTTTTTCCAGTTCCTTATTTGCGTCTTCATTTGTCCCCACCCCACACTCATCTTTTGTGATTAAATTTGATGGGACTTTCGCTCGCTGGCTCTGTTGTCTTTCATAACGAATAGAAAACCGATCGCTTTTTATGAGAAATACCGTTCCATCTTTAACCTCGCGTGTGACCGTTTCTTGAGTCCACTTAAACTTGCCTTCCATTACCAAATCACTTAAAAAGGCTCCATTTTCTACACGAACCTTTTTAATAAGTCGTACTCTGCCATAATCCTTTGGCTTATATACGCCATCCTTCAGGTTTACTCGACTGAATGCTTCTTTTGGAAATTCAATGTGGCGAAGGGCATTTCCTTCGTTGAGTAATGGCATATCTCCGCCTGCCGTTTCCCCACCAAAGAGACTCAATTTTTTCGTTACCGATTTTCTGTAACAAATTAGTGGCTCCATTTTTCGGCGGACAGTTTTCGAGAGGAATGGAGAAGTTGCCGTTCTCATCCAAAAGAATTGTGCTGCGAAATTTTCTTCTCCAAAAATCTCGTCCATGAGAATCCGAAGGTGATGTACCTCGTTATCATCAATAGTAATGAAAATTACACCATCGTCGCGGAGAAGTTGATGGAGTAGACAGAGGCGTGGATACATCATGCAGAGCCACTTATCATGTCGAGATAGGTCTTCGGCGAGTTTACCGACGGTTTTTCCGAGCCATTTCTGGATGGTTGGATGATTGACGTTATCGTTGTAGGCCCAATCCTCGTTGCCCGTATTATAGGGTGGATCAATAAAGATGCATTTGACTCTACCAGCATAATAAGGCAGGAGTGCTTTGAGGGCGAGGAGGTTATCCCCTTCAATGAGGAGATTACCGGTGCCGAGCGGTTCGTTCTTGACACCTAAGGAGCGATCGGAGTCGTGCGTGAGCGTGTGTATCGGTACTTCGTCGTGATGATTGATGACGGCTTCTTTACCGATCCAGTTTAGTGTTGGCATATATGTTCTTTCTCCGAAGGGGGTCTATGTATTTTATTCGTCTGCACGGGTAGGATTCTTACGGGTATTCATACTTAAGAGTTTCCCAAAGACTCGTTGAAACATTTGAAGAGTTTGTCTCCCTCTTCAGGAGAAATATCCGTGGCCCCCTCGTCCTTTGAAAAAACGGACGCAAACGCTTCTTCTGCTAATAAACTGTCGACCGTTTCACAGATAGTCTTTTCAGTAAGTTTTTCAACGATCATCATGTCAGAGGTCCAAAAGTACATGCCCGGCAGCACATTCTCCAGTCTTTTTGTACCGCTGCATCAAAGTCTCAATGTTCCGAAGCGTAAAAAAGACTGCAGAGAAATTCTCTCCATTCGGAAAGGTAACTTGAACATCAACATTATCATTGTCCGGATTAATCGGGCCGATTCCACCATAAATCGTCAATTTGTAGTCTTTACATTGAACAACTGTGTAAGGCTTGTCCATCTTTATTGACCTCCAAAACACTGCAAAATTTCATTGATCGCCTTCTGTTAATGTAGACCATCAACGACTTTAGGCGGTGTCTGGTGCGTCAAGCACGGCATCCCTAAGCGTCAATTTAGGGGATTTTCACGGCGTTTGGTAGGAGAAACTCCACAAATGCCGCCCCGCTGGGGCTTGTTTCTTAGTTTGGCACGCGTTTCTACATAGATGCTGAAGAAACACCCAAGCAAAAACCCCCTACGGGGCTAAAGACGAAACATTCACCTCATATTTTCTGCGTAATACCAGGGATCCCACTATCTGATAACATTTTTCATCGCAAGAAACGTGGCTATTTTTCTAAAATTGACACCTATGGTGCGTCAAGCGCGGCATCGAGTTGATCCATTACCTTGTGGAACGCTTCGACGTAATAGGACATCAGCTCAAAATCGTTAGGTGGATTGACATCGAAGATATAGCAGTGCGAATCAATGAATTCGACGGCTCTCGGATAGTCCTCAGTCTTGTATTCGACCGTTGATTGGTTGCATCGCCACGGACAGCCTGTCCCGTATCCGATCTGGTTCTGGAATATCTCCTGAGACGGCACAGGTAGCCGTTGCCACTGTCCTGTGGGTACGCCTTCAGCACGGAGTGCTGCCTGCACTTTTTCACGCATCGTTCGGGCGGAAATATCCAATCCCAATGCCTCTGGATCAAAACCGATAACGTAGTTGTAATACACGGGTTCACACGCTTCCGGGGTAACAGGCGTTTCAATGCCGTCAATCTCATCAAGATGCTCCGTAAGATAGTGGCAATTTCTGATTCGCAAGGCGTTGTTCAGGTCAAGCCGTTTAAGTTGGCTACGGATGAACGCCTGACTGAACATATCCCCGCGATACATCCATCCAAGTCCGTAAGCGTTATACTCCTGCTCTTCGCGTTCCCTACCCGGCACGACGATTTCCCCGAAATACTGCAATAGGGCTGCGCGTTTATAAGTTTGTTCATCATTTGTTGTGAACAAACCGCCTTGACACCCGCTACTCAACGTCTTTGAGGCTTGTGTGCTGTAACCCGCGGCATCGCCAAACGAACCGCAAAGCTTGCCTTTATAGTATGCCCCGTGCGCTTGCGCGACATCCTCCATGACTTTCAAATTATGCTTTTTCGCAATCGCCGAAATCGGGTCCATATCGGCGGGCATACCGTGGATATGCACCGGCATAATTGCACGCGTTCTTTCGGTGATTTTCGCCTCGATTTCGTTGGGATCAATACAGTAGGTTACGGGGTCAATATCAACAAAGACGGGGATAGCGTTGTGGTGAAGGACGGCGGCTGCCGTTGCCCAGAAAGTGAAGGCCGGAATAATGACCTCGTCACCCGGCTCGATGCCAACACCTGCGACGCATAGATGCAATGCAGCCGTCCCGCTATTGACAGGGATACAATACTCAACATCCATGTATTCCGCCCATTCGTTTGCGAGACCTTCGGATTGGATCCGTTGCTGTTCCGTGATTTTCTCGGAGGCGATAACCTCGGCAATTGCGTCTCTGTCGGATTGCGTAACCTGTGGCCAGGGTTGAATCAATCCATCAGGGACCGTCTGTTTACCACCATATAGAGCGAGTTTTGCTGCCATGAGCGACCTCCTTCTCAAGGTTTTGAAGACAGTATCTTCTTGTGGAAGGGAATTGTGCGCGTAATACTCGCTGGGCATCCAAAATCTGTAACGCTTTACTCTTTATTTACTTCACGAAACCGTGGTAGCAAATACTACCGCTTCCCAGAACAAGAAAGTAGAGATCGGATTCGCCTCTTTGTAACTGCCTATGTTATCCAATAGTTAGAGCTCTGTTAGTCCGGGAACATGTTTATCCTCATAGTTCTTAATAAGCGTGCCGACGAAATGCAGTAAGGGAGCCAAAGGGTGATTTTCCTCCCCCACTATATCAAGTAAATCGTCTAACCGCGCCGCAAGTTGTTGGTATTCGATTTCTGTCAATAAAACAGGCATACGAATTTCGCCTTGGTTTAGAACGTCAATTAAGTCGCATAACGCCTTGACAGATGGTTGCGATTTACTTTTGCCGTGATGATCGCGCATTTGGATGTCTCTGTGCAAATTCAACGAGGCGATCTTGCCGAACAATTTCCATTGGAGATTTTTAGAGATGCGCGATCGCTTTTGGGATCCGCTTTAAAACCTCGTCCTTACCGAGCAGCACAACAATATCAAAGAGACTCGGACCGAACGATGTCCCTGTCAGTGCGATCCGCAACGCCTGCATCGCTGCGACGCGTTTGATGTTGTTCTCATCTGTGTATTTCCAAATTGCCGCTTCAATTGTTTCTATGTCAAACGCTGGAATTTCTTCCAAAATCTGTGAGACATTCGTCAGAATCTCACGGGTTTTTTCTCGCTTTTCTTCTGAATTTCCCCACCATTTCTTGACCGCTTTCGGTTCATACTCGAATCCATCGGTAAAGAAATAGCGAGTCTGTGGCACAATGTCGCGAAGCGTTGTCAGGCGTTCACCTACCGCTTCTACAATGCTTTCCAGCCAGTTGCGATCTTCTGTTGAATTATTCAATAAACCTTCTTCTTGCCAGAACGGGATGACCGCATCTGTCCGCGCTGCGACATCGAGTTGATTAATATAGTGGGAGTTGAGCCATTCCAGTTTCTTAATGTCAAAAACACTGCCACTCTTACCAACCCGTTCGAGATCGAATTTCTCCATGAGTTCATCAACAGAAAAAATCTCCTGTTTGTCATCATAGGACCAGCCGAGTCGGACCACAAAATTCAGCATCGCTTCAGGCAGATACCCCTGCTCACGATAGCGGTTCACAGCGACAAGATCACCGTGATGACGTTTGCTCATCTTTCTGCCACTGCTATCCAACACAAGCGGAATATGTGCGAACTGCGGCACCTTTAAACCGAGGGCATTCGCAATCGCAATCTGTTTCGGCGTATTGTTGAGATGCTCTGTTCCTCGAATGACGTGTGTTATCTGCATCTCCGCATCGTCGATGATTGAGGTGAGATTGTAGTTCGGCATCCCGTTTGAACGGACAATCACTTCATCTTCTAAGGTAGCGGGATCAATGTTCCGAGAACCGAGGATGATGTCGTCAACACGGATCGGTGTGTCCGGCATCTTTATGCGAACGGTCGGCTTTCTGCCCTCGGCGACAAAACGTTCTACGTCTTCCGATGTCAGGTATCGGCATCTCCCATCGTAGGAACGGGTCTGCTTATTGGCACGAGCCTCAACACGGATCTGCTCAAGTTCTTCAGGTGTACAATAACAGTGATATGCATTACCACTTTCAAGCAATTGTTCGACGTAACCCTCGTAGATGGTTCTCCGTTCGGACTGGACATAACGCTCATCCCAATTGATGCCCAACCACTTCAATGAATCGTAAATCTCGCGCATGGATTCATCCGTAGAACGCGCCGTATCCGTATCGTCAATTCGGAGGATGAATGTGCCGTTGTGGTGTTTGGCAAACAGCCAATTAAAGAGTGCGGTTCGCGCGCCGCCGATGTGCAAGAAACCGGTAGGCGAGGGTGCCATCCGCACTCGAACTGCGTCTTTCACAACGGCTGCTGTACTGTCTGATGTTTCGCTCATTTCTGTCCCCTCTGAATCTTCGCCCAGCTATCCCTTAGCGGTACTGTGCGATTGAATACTAATTTCTCTGGCGTTGTATCTGGATCAAGGCAAAAATAGCCCATCCGAAGGAATTGATACCGATTTTCAGGTGTTGCATCAACGAGACTCGGTTCAACTTTGCAGTTGTTCAGAATCTCCAAGGAGTTAGGATTGAGGAATTGCATCCAGTCTTCGCCATCCGCTGCGCCTTCGGGTTCACGTTCCGTAAAGAGCGAATCGTAGCGTCGGACCTCAGCATCAATGGCATGCTGAGCAGAAACCCAATGCAGCGTGCCTCTCACCTTCCGTCCGTCGTCCGACCAACCGCCCCGCGTCTCTGGATCATAAGTGCAGTGAATCTCAACGATTTCACCGGTCTCGTCTTTAACGACGTGTTCACACTGGATATAATAAGCGTGCTTAAGCCGCACCTCTCGTCCTGGAGCCAATCTGAAGAATTTTCGCGGTGGGTCCTCCATAAAATCTTCACGTTCAATATAGATTTCGCGTGAAAACGGTATCTGCCGCGTCCCGGCGTTTTCATCTTCCGGATTATTTTCAGCGTCTAACATCTCGACCTGTTTTTCCGGGTAGTTGTCGATGATAACTTTAACAGGATTCAGGACTGCCATGACGCGGGGTGCGCGGCGGTTTAGATCGTCTCGGATGGAATATTCAAGTTGTCCCATCTCAATGAGGTTATCCGCTTTTGAAACGCCAATGCGATTGCAAAAATCTCGGATAGCTTCAGGGGTATACCCGCGGCGGCGCATCCCAGAGAGTGTCGGCAATCTCGGATCGTCCCATCCGCTGACATGCCCTTCCTCAACAAGGAGTTTGAGTTTCCGTTTCCCCAATACAGTATAGGTGAGATTCAGGCGTGCGAACTCAATCTGTCGAGGTTGGTAAATCTCCAATGCCTCTAAAAACCAGTCATAGAGCGGACGGTGATCTTCAAACTGAACGTCACACAGCGAATGCGTTACGCCCTCTATCGAATCCGATTGTCCATGCGTGAAATCATAGGTCGGATAGATGCACCAATTGTCTCCGTGGCGATAGTGGTGTGCGCGAAGAATACGGTACATTACCGGATCACGCATATTCAGATTCGGGCTTGACATATCAATTTTTGCTCGGAGGGTGCGAAAACCGTCTGGAAACTCGCCATCTCGCATTCCACGGAACAGTGTCAAGTTTTCCTCAACCGATCGGTTCCGATACGGACTATCTTTCCCCGGTTCGACTAAGGTACCACGATAAGCACGCGTTTCGTCTGGTGTTAGATCGCAGACATAAGCCAACCCTTTCTCTATAAGTTTGACGGCATATCCGTAGAGCGTCTCAAAATAGTCCGAAGCGTGATATTCCCGATCTTTCCAATCGAATCCGAGCCAACGGACATCTTGCTTAATCGCATCTACGTACTCGCTTTCTTCTGTGAGCGGGTTGCTATCGTCAAACCGTAGATTGTAAAGCCCACCAAAATCTTCGGCAATGCCGAAGCTGATACAGATAGCCTTGGCATGTCCGATATGGAGATAGCCGCTCGGTTCTGGGGGGAATCGGGTGTGTACCCTACCCTCATACCTATTTGCCTTGATATCTTCCTCAATCGCTTGGCGGATAAAGTTTGTGTCGGTGGGGTTGTTAGTGTTTTCTTTTAAATGGGGATCTGAATGCTTCATAATCTTATACCGTATTAACCGTGTGATATATCCTGATTGGGCGGATTCCAGAGACTACGCGCGCAAGGAGCGATATGTCTATAATAGGGGTTGGATCATTTTGCTAATAATTATACTCTGAAAACAAGATAAAGTCAAGATTTCGAGTTATCTATCTTGGGTTATAGAGTTTTCCGTACCTGCTTCAAGTCGGTTGGTTCGTTGTCGGGAAACCATTTATTGCCGTCATGTAGACTTTGAGAACGTCCGATGAATCGCACAGAATGGCTATCAGCGATCAGTTGTCAGTAACCCCCTAAATCCGCCTTATCAGGGAGACTGTAAGAGTTAGTTATCCGCTATGACATACTCCCACAGTCTAGTTGAGACGGATAGCAATACCAGAGACTCCCTATAAGATTTGCTCTACAAATGCCGCCCCGCTGGGGCTATGGAGACGGGGGTACCTGTATTTCTATAGACATTCCGTCCCAAATCAACGGTATGAATGCGCGTGTGGCATTCCCCGGGGGCTGCGTTCTCTCTGCTTGAAATCGTTTTTTTATGAGTTACGGCTCTGTGCGAAACTAAAAAAATAGAGAATACTTTGAAAACTCAATACGCACGCAATACGAATTGTCCAAACTTTAGTAATAGATAGAAAGAATTTCTTTTTTTACGTTGAACTTAGGTGTCCTACACTGAACTTACATGTGCGGGATGTGGAAAAAATAGACCGAGATCGCGTAAAAAATAGGCAGAGATATTCACTATTTCACAGTTTCTTGTACAAAGTAGGCATAGTAAGCGGATTCATGAAGATGGCATTGTTCTTGCAACAGATTTAAAAAAAAAGAACCTTATTGTAAGGTTCTAAAGAGCTATTGTTCACCGGAACACGAAAAAATTATCCTTTTTTCACAAAAATAGTGTAACCTTTTCCTTAGGATATACGTTAAATCTTACGTTAGAATGTATTTTTAATTTTTTATAGAAATTTATACTAACTACTTTTAGAAAGGGGTAAAACCATGAAATCCACCAATGTCCGTAAGAATCGTCCATGCTTATATGAAACGGCTCTATGTCTCGCAATAGCGAAAGCGCGTCAAGACGAATTTCGCTGGGAACGTTTTATCGATGATTTGTCACAGATCTGCGATACGTTCGCCTATCAGATTGCTGCCAAAGACACCGCCCCTTCTAAGCAGTCGCGCGATTAATCCATTTTCATATTGCGTTGAAGATGTCTTTAGACCGACTCTTGGAACTTTGGATGGTCCCGAAAGATCTTAACGAGAGAGCGGGCTAACTTTTCGGGATCGTGGCGAATAACGTTCATCTGAACGCCGCCTAACCATGTGCCGAATTCAGTAACGACCATATCCCGAATGAGGTCCGCCTCCACCACCTGGATCCCTTGCGCTTCAAGATTCTCCTGCTCACGATTATAAGAAACCTGCACTTTTGAAGCGTCTGCGACCTGCATTGTCTCAACAGATAGCGACGAAATGTCCTTGGCAAGGTTCAAAACTTCCATAAGATGCTGGGTATCTTCATAGAGCATTGCGAGCCCTTCCTCAGACAGTGAACGAATTCGTGTCAACTGTGAAACCAATTCCTTACGAACGTACTCTTGCATGATTTCTGTCGGAGCGGGTTGGTTATTAGCCACAACGTAATTCAGCGGAATCTTAGCATGGTCTAAAATAGCGTTCACGTGATCCGTAACGGCGTAACCATCGGTTTCCCCGGGCTGTGTCATAACGTTACAGACGTAGATTTTAATTGCGTCTGACCGCTGGATCGTTTCGACGACCCCTTTGATGACCAGATTTGGCATAATACTGGTGTAAAGGCTTCCCGGACCGATGATAATTACGTCGGCGTTAATCAGTGCTTCCACAGCACCTTCATGCGCTTGGCATTCATAGACTTCATCGGTGGAATGATGCGTTTTTCCATTCTCTCGGGGTTCAAAAAAGACGCGCTTGATCGGTTCACGATTTTCCCGCACGGGTATAGTGGATTCACCTCGGACTATCTCGCCATCAGCGAGTTCTGCACACAAAACGGTATAATCCAACGTGACAGGAATAATCTGTCCACGCACGGAAAGGAGTCTCGATGCAGCCTGAATCGCTTTCGGAAAGTTCCCCTCAAACTTTTCTGTCAACGCTGTTAATAAAAGATTCCCAACGGTATGCCCGCCAAGTTCGCCATTGCTTGAAAAACGATGTTCAAAAAGCCCTGCGAGTTCATCAGCATCGGATAACGTAAACAGGAGCCTGCGGATGTCACCGGGTGGGAGCATATCAAATTCTTCAACGAGGCGTCCTGAGCTTCCACCATCATCAGACACGGTAACAATTGCCGCTAAACTATCCAAATCAATAATACTATCTTGACCTTTCTCCAGATCGGCATAGTGTTTAATACCGCTAAGCAAAGCAGATAAACCACTTCCGCCCCCGATGCAGGCAAGTTTCAAAGCCATAATTTCTCCAAATTGAATCGCGGACCTTCTTAACAAACAATTGGTAGGATCTCAGGATTTCCGCGGAACATAAATATTCGCCTTACAAGGCTCCATGATAATTATGATAAATAACGCAGTTAATAGGAAATCTGTTTCATTAACACAGTTAGTGTTTCAAGCGTTTCGTCACATAACTGCTCCGCCGCAGTGAAAGTCGGTGCTTCGCTGAAAACCCGAATTACCGGCTCCGTACCAGATTTTCGGATGTTTACCCACCGGTCACCCCAGACCCGTTTAACACCGTCTGTTAGTTCGAGGGTTGGTTCGGCTCCAGCACCACCCGTTTCCTTATAAATCTCTAAAGCCAGATCCACAAGACGTGTTGCAAGTGCCTGTGACGGGATTTCCAATTTTTTTCGGCACATCTGATATTGGGGCATGTTCTCCACAAGCTGCGTTACTGTACCACCAGATTCAGCAAGATATTGCGCAATTGCAGCAATAGAAGCGATACCATCTGTCGTGTAGTGGATACTGGGGTAGATAACCCCACCGGTGCCTTCGCCGCCGATAGCTGCATTAACTTCGTGCATCTTCTCAACGACCCAACCAACCCCGACCTTTGTTCGGTGGAGGGTGATGCCATGTTTTGCGGCAATGTCATCCAACATTCGACTCGTGGATACCGTAGCAACTATGTCGCCCTTTGTCTTACTAAGGATAAAATCAGTAATAAAGGCGAGTGTCCATTCACCACTCAATGGAACACCGCGGTCTGTAACAACGACAAGTCTGTCAGCATCCCCATCGTGAGCAAAGCCGATATCAGCACCAGACGCAACGACTGTCTCACAAAGCACGTCTAACGCTTCAGGCGTAGGTTCAGCAGGACGACGAAAATGCCCATCTGCGACACAATTCAGTTCAACAACTCGGCAGCCAAGTTTCCGTAAGAGGGATGGACTTATCACACATCCAGCCCCGTTGCCACAATCAATGACGACCTTCAACCGAGCGTCCCGGATTACGTCCGGTGCCAACCAAGCGGAAGACAAAATATGTTCAAGGTGATAGGTAACCGCATCTCCATAGGTTTCAAGTGTACCTTGTTCGTTCCAAGGGGCAAGTGTGAAATTCTCCGTCTCGTAGATCCGCATCAATTCGTCCCGTTCTGCCTGCGTCAAGAGGTGTCCCGAAGCGGAGGCGAACTCAATTCCGTTCCACTGGACAGGATTATGGCTGGCTGTAACGGTAATACTCCCTTGTGCGCGCAGTGCCTTCGCTATCAGGAGTATCGTTGGTGTTGGACAAAGCCCTACATCAATGACGTGGCATCCCGTGGCAAAAAGCCCAGCAAGCACGGCATGTCGGACTGTCGGACTTGAGGTGCGAGAATCCGTGCCAATAACGACTGTTCTACCGTCAACAAAGGTGCCGAATGCCATTGCAAATTGCGTAATGGTTCGGACATCAAGTGAGACACCAATCTCACCGCGAACACCTGAAACACTCATAATCGGTTTTTCTGCTTTGTCCATGTCATCCTCTCTGTAACCTTTATACAGCGTATCTACGGAATTTGCTTATCTGCCATGCGCCCATAAAACAGCATCCACCAATCACTAACTGCCAGATTCCCACAAGGTACCACGGTTTCGGATACACAAAAATATATGAAGGGACCGGCGTTAGTTCGTAGAGTAGTGGGTTCCAAAAAAAGTCCAACCCCTCAAAGATACAGCAGGCAACAATAACTGGATTCAGGTGTAAGACGGGCGGAATGA
Source organism: uncultured bacterium (assembly GCA_964523645.1). Taxonomy (GTDB): domain Bacteria; phylum Poribacteria; class WGA-4E; order WGA-4E; family WGA-3G; genus WGA-3G. The sequence continues at coordinate 12,054 of CAZGAW010000116.1, forward strand.
AAGGTTGTAGATCGTTCACATACCGCTTTAAAGGGTTGAGCAGAAACGCGCCACCGATCAAAACACACCATAACAGGGTAGCAAATTCTGCCCCGAAGAAGGCATCTCGGAAAATCTGAGCACCCGCTATCCCGACCGCTGCAGCTGATAAACTATAAATCCCGAGCATAACCAGCATTTGGAATGCCTTCACGAAGGGAACATCCGTAACGAACAAAGCGACACCCGTCGATAAAAGCACCCAGCATACCATCGGTATTTGACTGATTAGCAGCAGTTTCAAAAGCCGCTGTTGAGAAGAGATCGGGCTGAGTGTGAACTGTGCATCAAAACTTGTGCTTAGAAAGTCGCGACGCACGGTACGAGCAGCGAGGTAAGGCGACACCAAAAGCACAACAAAGATTTGCCCCATGAAAAAACACTCTATGGGTAGACCGAGTTTCGCTTGCATCAACACCTTATAGATAAGCCAGAGTAAAAAACTGGCAATGGCAAGCCAAGTTGTGAGTGTCTTTAGAACATGGTTTCGATCTCCCAGCATCGTATCCATAAACTGACTTTATTCACTCTGCGTCCGGTCACGAAGCCTCAATAGTGCCTCAGCGATGGAGATAAGGTTTGGGTTAATTACTAATGCTTGCTTATAGGCGTCAATTGCTTCGTCAATCTTACCGAGCCTGACATAAACGTGCCCCATCCCGGCAAGTGCTCCGAAGTGGTTGGGGTTAAGGGTAATCGTCCGTTTGCAATCGCGAATTGCCTTACTCCATTCCTCAAGCATAAAATACGCGATTGCGCGTTGGTTATAGCCCTCAGCGAAATTTGGATCTGTCTCGATTACGGTAGTGAAACGCTCAACGGCTTGCTGGTACGCCTCATTTTTGAGCAAGTTTTTGCCGTCTTTCAGCATTGCGTCAACAGTGTCGTCACCGGAGTGAGACCAAATTTCCCACAACGCGTATTCAGCATTGAAGCGGGTCCCGCGGTCCTTATTTTTCAGTGCGTCTACTAAGGCAGGAATTACCTCAGAACTCCCAACTAACCGAAGCGCAAATCCGGCGGCGCGTCCAAGCAAGGGGTCTTTACTCTGAAGATAGGAAGTGAGATCGGCTTCTGAATAGTGAGAAGTCAGGAGCTGTTTGAGCTTTTCCTCGTTCCCTGAATTCTTGAACATTAGCTTCGCTAATTCGGAAAATCCGTTGTTCGAGTGCATGGTCAGATTCTCCCTGTACTACCGATTTAAACTTATTATATCAGATTTTCCTTGGAATAACAATCCAAAATCCGAACGCACGCAAAAAATCTTGCAATTCAAACAACCATCTGCTATAATTTTTGGGCAGGTAGAATCAATATAATAGAATTCAGATAGCGGAGCAGTACACACAACGTGAAAAGGCGAAAAATTCTTATTCTCTGTATCGATGCGGGTAGCCATGATTACCTTGCTGCGAGCGACCTTCCTACTATTCATCAGTTAGCAAAGACCGGGTTTTACACCCATGCCAACGCCGTTATCCCCTCGGTCACGAATGTAAACAACGTTAGCATTGCGACCGGAACATTCCCAGAAACACACGGTATCACGACGAATTATCATGTAGACAGAGCAACTGGCAAAGGCGAATTCATTGAGGATAACCGTTTCCTTCTCGCACCGACCCTCTTTGAAATCGCGAAAATCCGCAAATTTGCAGACAAAACGGCACTCTTCGTGACGAAGAAAAAATTACTACGGATGCTCGAAGCGGGGAGCAATATAGCGGTTGCCGCTGAAGCACCGCCGCCTGAATACATTCGTACAGTCGGTCGGGTTGAACCGATTTATTCAGTTGAAATCAATTGGTGGTTACTCCGTGCTGTAAGAGAGGCACTCCGCACAGACGATCCAGAACTCGTCTACTGTTCAACGACGGATTGGGTTCAACACAAGTACGCCCCCGATGCTGAACTCTCCCAACAGCACCTCGCGGAATTGGATCGGATCATTGGAGAGATTATTGATGACGACCCAGAACGCGAAATCTATATCACAGCCGACCACGGGATGCTGGATAAAACGACTGCGATTGATCCGGGACGTGTCCTAACAGAACACGGTATTCACGCAAGCTCTATTCCCATTATTAAGGATCGGTACGTCGCACATCACGGCAATTTAGGGGGTGCTGCTTACGTGTTTCTCAAGGACAGATCTGATACACCGCGAGCGATCCAAACGCTTCTGAATACAGAAGGTATTGAAGAGGTGTATTCTGCGGAAGATGCGGCAGGTACCTTTCGGCTCCACCCTGATAGGATCGGAGACATTTTTGTGTTAGCAGACGAAACGACTGTTTTCGGGGAGTTGGAAACAGCAGTAGAACCGACAGGCGTGCGTTCACACGGGTCGCGCCACGAAAGTTATGTGCCAATCATCGGCTATAACAGCCCTTGGGCGGCAACCGATTTTGAATATAACCTCGATGTTGGAAGACTCTTTTTAGAGAGTTTGCGTTAGGTAGCAGGATTCATCATCTCTTAGAACTTACGCAAATTGCGTAAATATGGGACATTTGGACGCAAAAAGCGGTATTTTCAGTCCTTTTAACCCCCTAAAGAATCAGAATCAACGGTATGAAGCCCGTGTGGGCTTCCCCGGGTATGAAGGTTCTCCGTATGGCATTCCCCGCCCTTTATCAGGGGGACTTTAAGAGGAAGTGCGTCATTCATCATCTCTAATGCCCCATGTATCCAGAGATAGCACTTACGCATTTATAGTAACAGGACTTACGGAATGGTAGTCGTAGCACGACCTGTAAGAGGGAACTCTCGCAAAATACATACATTCTTCTGCCACAAACTGGAAAGTTTGTGCTACAAAAGCGCAGACTGCGTAAGTCCTAAGTAATTCAAGTTACCACGTTTTTATGGATATAGGATTTCTGACGAAACTTAAAACGTAAAATAGATAATTGACGGGCGATGAATCGCCCTACTACAAACGGTTCTGTTCATAGTGGGGCTATTTATAGCACGTTTGTAAATTACCCGACGGAGGAGATAATGAGTAGAAGTAATACATTATGGGCAGATGAAAAAACGCTCTCAAAAGACATAAGTGGAAAGGTTTATATCGTAACGGGTGCTAACTCCGGTGTGGGTCTTGAAACCACAAGGCAATTGGTCAAGCAAGGTGGTCATGTCATACTGGCATGTAGAAGACCTGATGCAGCCGAGGAAGTGGCTAAAAGTTTTACTGGATTAAATGGTAGTTATGCGGTCATGAAATTAGATCTTGCTGATTTGGCGTCGGTAAGAAATTTTGCTGCCGAATTCTTAAAGACCTATGATAAACTGGATGCTTTAGTATGCAATGCAGGACTCGTGACCTTTGGCAATGAAGTCGAACGTACGAAAGATGGATTTGAGATGGCTATAGGCGTTAGCTATTTCGGTCACTTCCTACTGACTGAATTACTGCTTGATGTATTGAAGAAAAGTGCGCCATCAAGAATAGTGATTGTTTCGTCTGTTGTTCATGCGGGAAGCCAACGAAACCGACCGAATGTGCATTTGGAGGACTTGAATTTTAACACCAGGAAATTCAATAATTTCGCTGCTTACGCCGAGGCTAAAGTTGCGGTTGTATTATATGCAATGGAGCTTGCGAAAAGACTGGAAGGCACAGGTGTTACAACAGCCTCTGTTCACCCGGGTTGGGCACGATCAAACTTTGGAGGCAATAATTTGGTTATGAAAATCATGAGAGTGGTGATGGCACCATTGAGCCCTTTCATCACCGATAGTAATGAAGAAGCATCTCAAACATCACTTCACTGTTTGCTCTCTGATGATGCACCAAACCATTCAGGGGCGTATTTTAGCCAAAGCAGCGTGCTGTATAGAGACAAAGCATGTAAAAATGGTGGTTGGCCCATGACATCTCCAAATCCAAATGCCAGAGATATGGAGACTGCAAAGAAATTAGTTGATTTAAGCTATACATTGGTTGGATTAACCTAAGTTCCAGAAACAAAAGGAGCAAATATGTTAACAGAAAATGAAAAAAATGAAGGATGGATATCCCTGTTTGACGGTGAGACGCTCACGGGTTGGGGAGCCACTGGAAGTGCTGAAGGCTGGGTTATCGATGACGGCAGTATTCTCTGCACTGTTCAGGGCGGAAAATACCTCTACACCGAAGGGCATTACGATAATTTCATAGTGTCGCTTGAGTATAAGACCGAGCCGAAAGTCAACAGCGGCATTTTCGTCCGATGGGCAGATCTTGAGGATGCCGTTCAGAGTGGTCTTGAAATCCAGATTTTGGATACGCACGGTAAAGAGCCTACCGATAGTCACGACTGCGGTGCGCTCTACGATGCCTTGGGGCCGACCCGGAATACTTGTAAACCCGCGGGTGAGTGGAATGAGATGATCATCACGTGCGATGGAAGCATCATTGCGGTGACGCTCAACGACGAAGAGATCGTCCGAGCCGATCTGGACGAGTGGGACACACCGCACCAAAATCCGGACGGCAGTCGGAATAAGTTTGGTATTGCGCTCAAAGATTTCCCTCGGAGCGGACATATCGGCATCCAAGACCACGGCGGAAAAATCTGGTGTCGAAACATTAAAGTCAAGCGACTATAACCGCTACAGCCTGACGAAACAGAGCCATTCAATTGTCGGTTTTTTGGC
>CAZGAW010000117.1:0-16259 GCA_964523645.1 uncultured bacterium
CACTTCAAATAATTGCTGATAGTTGCCGAATTGCTGTTTGTCTTTCCATAATTTTCCTCTATCACTAATCGTTATTTGAGTCATTCTCAAATAACCTACCAGACAATTCATCAAGCCTCTTTTGAGCAATTCGGTTATATTCTTCTTGTTTCTCAATCATTATCCACCTCCGATTGTGTTGCTCAGCAACAACCGCTGTCGTTCCTGTTCCAGAAAACGGATCCAGAATGAGATCGTCCTCATTTGTTCCAGCTAAAATAAGCCGATTAATGACCGCTACAGGCTTTTGCGATGGGTGTTTTCCATGCGTCCGTTCTGATCGTTTAGTTAGCGGAATTTCCCACATGTTTCGCATTTGCTTGCTATTGTTCATTGCCTTCATCACTTCATAATTGAAAGTCCAATTTTTAGCTTTCTTACTTTCATTGTTGACCGCCCAAATGATAAATTCGGTAGACTCAGTGAACATCCGACAGGTAATATTAGGCTGAGCATTAGGTTTATACCAGACAATCTGACTGATAATCCGACGGTTAAACAAACTTTGAAGAATAAAACCTATTGTAAAGATACAATGAAAAGATCCAAAAATGAATAAATTTCCGTTTGTTTTCAGAACCCTCAAGACTTCAGTAATCCAATCAACCGTGAACTGGAAATAATCATCCTCTGCAAAAATATCCCACTGTTCCTGCATCGTGACATGAGAACTAAATGCCCAACCTAACCCTTTCTTTTTCGACATATTAAACGGCGGATCGGTGATACAACAATCGAAAACTCCATCAGGAAAAGCCTTCATAATCTTTAAACAGTTACCTGATACAAGTTGATTAACTGGAAGTTCTTCGATTGTTTTGGCAAAAAGAGTTGGTGAATACCCAATATCCTCAGAGGATGGGTCGTGTATTTGACTGTCTGCTATCGTGGGAGGTATTTGTGCATCTTTCAGTGGATGGACTCCTGTCAATAAATATTCGATCATCTGGTCCTTCTTTAGCGACGAATATCCTTTCAATCCACGTTTCTTGAGCATTTCTCTTAACTCTTTGTTTCGCATTTGGTGGTAATCCATCTGATCAATAGTGTTTTTTTCTGGATGGACTCCGGTTGAAAGATACTCAATCATTTGAATTTTCTTTAAAGATGAGTATCCTTTCAGTTTACGTTTTTTAAGTTCTTCCCTGAGTTCTTTGTTTCGCATTTGATGGTAATTCATGGTTTACATATATTCCTTCAGGTTTTTTGTCGGAGTCTCATCTAAGCTGCTGCTAAAAAGATGCTTAGTCTATTTGAAATTCCGGTAGTTCAGTGGATCCTCCGTTCCTACGGAGCGGGTGAGGACTCTGGCATCATCAAGGGTCGCCTGCTTGGCGAGTCTACAAGACTGATGCTCATCATGGTTCATTCTGACTTCTTTTCCAGTTTTAGTGTAAAGCAATCTACATTTAAGGGTTTCCCTTCTTTCTTCCTAACCGATATTTCGGTATTGTATATCAAAGATTTTACCTTGGACACTAAATCCCTTAACTGATCCTCGCGCTTAATTAAATATATTGCATCTTCTACTAGCAACTTCTGAGTATCCCTGTAACCCTGATACAAGGTGTTTATGTGGACAGCTGCTTTATTACGGGAATCTTTAAGTTTAGCATAAATAGTATTCCCTCTAATTCTATGCCACTCATCCCTTAAGGTTTCTATATCTTTTTCGTAGCAGGCATCAAAACGGGTCGCTATGCAAAAAGTATGAGTTCTCTGTTTTTGGGTAGGTGGTTCTATTATTTTACATATATTCGTAATTATCGGCACAATATAGTTTAAAACTTCAAGATAACTCACGCGCCCCTCGTTTGTTAGCAGTTCAGACAACCTGTCTAAGTTATAATCTACATGTTCCATGCAGGAGTCAAAATCCAGATGTACAGGAATCCTGATACTTGCTGGTACAAACTCTCTTTTGCCCATGTTTGGTCTCCTTCTTAAAGATATTCTGTTCAGAAACCGATATTTATAAGTCTCTCATACGCATCATGTTTGCCAACCCAAAACCAAGTCAGATTCTCAAAGTCCCCACGAGCCAACGCCCGGTAACTGTTATTGATTCTAAGAGACCAGTATTTTCCGACCCTTTTAAACTGAAGCGAGTTGTGTCTGGAATTCTGAAAAAATAACTCAAATTTCCTATAAACAGTATTCCTAATATTAGCAGGTAACTTGTCCAAAGAATCATAAAAATCCTCGTCAAAACTATTGTTCATCTTGTGCTAACATTTTCTTAAGAGTCTTCCAATCGTAATATTTGCCTTCTCTAACATTTTGTACAGATTTTTCAGCGAGACTCTCAAACGCACCTGCTTCTATCGCTTTCTTAAGTCGCCTATCGTGTTCATTTTCTTCCAATTCTATGGCTTCATGAAGTTTCTCAGTGAGCCCTGCAATCAATTCTGCCTTGGTTGGTGCTTGACATTTAATATTTGCTATATAATTATTCAAATCAATATATTGGATATAACCGAACCAATCCCCAGAATCCAATTCCAATAGACACGCTTCATACGAATCTTCATAGATTGGATCTGTTATAGGCTCAATGCGTTTGCAAACATAATTTGATTTGAGTTTTGACCTGATTTCTCCCATAGATGCCCTTGACATTTCGTATCTCCCTATTGGTTTCACATCATAACTAATGATTAAGCGAAAATTCTGCTGAATTGAGTAAGACCCAATAGAGATCTTCGTACGCTAAATCTTTATTTCGATAGAGACTCCGTTCTAAATAGCGTCGGAAATAGGTTTTTTCTTTAGCGGTTGGCAGCCGAGAAAGGACATTGAGATAGATATATTTCATCCGTTCAACGGGTTCGCGCCGTTCTTTGAGCACGTAATTGACAAAACTCCCGCGCTCTTCGTGACTCGCGGTATCATTCACCATGTTTCCATTAATCATCATGAGTGCTTGTGGGATGGTTCCATTGAACGCCTCAATCTCCTCCATCTCACCGTTATCAAGCAGAAAGAGAAACTTTTCGAGATGCTCGCGTTTCATCTCTTCAAGTCGGCGTAGCATACCTTTTCTGTCTTCGCCGCCCTGTTTTTTGATGCCCTCCATCCTGACCTGTTGAAGCCTCTCAAAACCAGTGGCTTGCAGCAGGGAATAGAAGAACTGCTCAGCACTCAAGGGTTTCATATACGCGTGTGAATAATAGAACTGATCGTCCTTATTGCTTTCATTTGTCTGTGATGTGCGTTGATACGTCTCCGAATTCAGGATTGTCTGCATCAATTGTTGTAAATTGTAGCCGTGAATGACGAAATCCTTTGCGAGCCATTTCAAGAGTTGAGGATTGGTCGGTGGGTTTTCTTCCCCGAACCCATCAACGGGTTCGACGAAAGCGCGCCCCATAAAGTGTTTCCAGATACGATTCACGATTGCTTGACTAAAATAGGGGTTTGATTTATCAGTCATCCATTGTGCGAGTGCTTCTCGTTTTTTGAGGAGTGAACCTTTGTACTCTGTCCCATCTAAGAAGTGCGGACGGACATGTTTTTCAAGCCTTCTCACCCAAATCGAATCTTCCGGTTTGTTAGTAATAAGAAAATTATCCATCCTTCTCTCATTACCTACCATATCCATTGTCTGGATATCTCCCTTCCGCTGGCTATCCATACCCGTAAAAAAGGCGGCGATTTCGTAGAAATTTTCTTGGCTCCACGCTTCTGTTTTATGATCGTGGCATTCTGCACACTGCATCGGGAGTCCCAAGAAAAGGCGCGAGGTATGTGAGGTGAGAATTGTCGGCGAACGGTCATAGCGCATGATATAGTGCCCTGCGCCGTTGTCCCGTAACTCGCCATCAGCTGCGATGAGTTCCTGAACGAACTGATTGTACGGCATATTTTTCGTCAAGGCATCCCGCACCCAAAACGTCAATCCGATGCGTCGATCATCACCATCTTCACGTCTACCGATTAACCAATTTACCCATAACCCGGTCCAATAGTCAAGGTAGGCATCACTCGCCAGCAGCTGCCTAATCTTCTTCTGGCGTTTAGTTGAAGAACCATCTTTGAGAAAGTCCAAGACCTCTTCGGGATTCGGAATTTTTCCGGTTAAATCAAGATGGACCCGGCGCAAAAACTCCGTATCTTCTGACAGCTCCGAGGGCTGAATACCTTCCCTCTTAAGCGCGGCGTTAATGTATCGATCCAGGTGTTTTGTGCTCGATGAAACTTGCCGTGTCGGTGCAACCGTAGTTTTAGTGCAACTGAGCATCAAACAGGCAAAAGCGAATAGAAAAAGAGAGGATATGACAAGAGCAGTTTTCACGATAAACGAATCTCCGAGCCTCAAGTTTGATTGGGTTCAACCGTCAGACTTACAACACAAAGCACACCTACAGGACATCGATGTACCGAACCCATAAGTGATTTAAGTTTAACCTATTATTCAAAAGACATCAAGAAAAATCGCCAGAACCCTGAAATCGGATGCTGGTGATCGTTCTTACATAAGAATTGCGGAAAAGTAGATATTAAGTCCACCGAACGCCGGTTGGAATGATGCCGACATCTTCACCACGACGCATCGCTTCGGCAGCGTCGAGAATACTCGCTAAATCGTGCTGCGGTTCATAGTCCAATAGCGTTTTGATTTTCCCTAAGTCAAATTCAAAATAGAGGGGTTGTGGAAGCTTCACATCAACAAAATCCATCTGGTAGCGTTCACATAAGTATGGGATCACCGCTTCATGGTTGAAAACGCCATTTCCGCCGAGTGTGAATTCTTCACCGACCGCAGCATCCTTCTCAATCGCTAAAACCAACCCTTGTACAATATCCCGGACATCCGTGAAATGTTCCTTATAGGGTCGCCCATCAAGATTGCGTTTAAGTATGAACTTTTCTTGACCATCCCAGAGTCGCTTAACAGTTTCAGCGGTCTCTAATTCGGTCGGATCGTCGCCGTTATAATTCTTATACCTATTATAGATGGGGCTAAAGACGAATTGCTTTGGTAGCCCATCTTCGTTGAGGTATTCGCTCGGTTCAATGACGGTTGTGAAGCGGAAGACTGTTGAAGGCACACCGTATTGGTGGTGATAGGTCATGCACAACTCCTCGCCGATCCATTTGGTAAGGAAATAGGGCATGTGATGGTATTTAGCAACCATATCCTCGGTAATCGGTTCATTGAAAAGCCTACCCTTTTCGGTGAGTTCCCAATAAATTGCTTCAGTACAGGCGTAGACGAGGCGATGAATGTTCGGATTGAATTCGCGGATACACTCTAAAATGTTAAGTGTCCCCATGCCGTTGATTGCCAAGTACTGACGATTATCAAAGGGACCGCCAAACGCAGCAGCAATGTGATAAATGGCATCTACACCTTCAACGGCTTTTCTGACATCTTCGTATTCCCGTAGGTCGCCGAGGACGGTTTCAACACGTTCAGCACCGTCCCATCTTCCGACCCGATTGACATCCCCTGGATAGACGAAACTTCGGATATCGTGTCCTTTTTCCAACAATTTTCTGACCAGATTCGATCCAATACGACCTGTGCCGCCTGTGACTAAAATTTTCATCAATCTTCTCCTCAAAGTAACAAGATAAAAAAGGCTACACCTTAGATGGGTGCAGCCCTTCTTCATGGTTATCTCCGCCGAATTGTAAGCATACTGCGTCACTCACAATCTGGCAAAGACAGTCTATTTTAAGGCTTTTATTTCTGCCCATTTCACTGCTAATTTATGTCTGGGTTCTACAGAAAATGCAGTGCTTATGAGTTTTATATTATCTATCGCCCACCACCAATCATTCTGTGCGTCAACGACCCCGAAACTAATTGTCATTTCAGTGACACCTGCGGGGTTATCAATAGGGATTTCTAACGTTTCGTTTATCTGTTCTCCATCGTTTATTTTATCCTCTTTTAGCTTAAGGGTAGGAATCGTAACAAGGGTATGCGCGCCTGCGTCAATACCGACGCTCTTGAAGAACAGGATTTGTTCTTCCTTACCACCGTCGAAACTCACGAGTATCTCACCATTTTGCGTATCCTCAGGGCGCCAACTTGAATCCAGCGTTAAGACGAGTGATTTTGCCGCTGCGCCCTTGATTTTAATGGGTGGGGTAATCAAGTGTCCATTCCAACGACTTAGCGCGTCAGGGTCACCGTTTCCTGCCCAATCGTCCCACTCATCAGGGTCAGAAACCGCTCCGTTACCTACACCTTTGCCGTCGTTATGTACCCCTGTAAACTCACTGCGCCGCTGGTCTTCCGCTGTTCGCGTCCACCACTCAAGGTCAACAATCGCCCAAGTTCGCCATTCAGGCATTCCGAGGTCTTTGGGATTCTCATTTGTAATTTCCCAACCTTCAGGTGGCGTACCTGACCAAACTTTGTCATCTTTAATCTGTTCCATTATACTTCCTTCGAGTGTTACTCCTTCAAAATCTTCTTCAAAGAGAACAGTATCCCTGGACCAAACCAGCGGTGTTGCCAGGCAAAAAACTGTTATAAGGATCACACTTACGAAGACTCCCATGATGCTGCTATTCACAATAATCCTCCTATTGGGTGTTACGTAGGTTCGTGATGTTCAGTTTTCTTAACATCACGAATCCAGATCGTTTCTTAAAGGTTTTGTTCTTGGGAACGATTACGTTAGCGTCTTAGAATCCCCACAGAACATTGTTAGAGAAATTTTACTCTATGATGGGCCACGTTTAAATAATAGCAGCAAAATGTGAGAGGAAATTGGCATTCTGTTGACTTTTCTGTTGTCAAAATTAAAGCCTAAAAAGTCACGGCATATCCATCTGTTCTTGGGTCAGAACCGCCGATGAGTGCCCCAGATTCCGGATGCACCATAATAGCTTGTGCACTTCCGGGACCCCCCCAATCGCCGACAATTTGGAGTTCGTGTCCTCTCTGCTCCAAACCCTCCTTAGTATCTGAAGGAAATCGGGTTTCTAACTGGAGGTCATTGGAGCAGGTATGTGGGATTGTGGACTCCATCGGGTTCTGCAGACTCCGCCAGCGCGGTGCAGAAACCGCCTCCTGTGGTGTCATTCCGAAATCAATCATGTGCGTAACAAGCTGCAGATTCGTTTGGACCTGTGTATCAGCACCCGGTGTTCCGCACGCTATGAAGGGTTGACCGTCTTTTGTAACGATGACGGGGTTCATCGTGTGCCGGACGCGCTTGCCCGGTATTAAACAGTTCGGATGATCCTCTTCCAAATGCCAATAGGTCATACGGTTGTTTAAAAGAACACCCGTGTCCCTCGCGACGAGACTCGAACCGAATCCTGATTGGATACTCTGTAGGATACAAACGAGATTTCCCGCTTGGTCTGCGGTGCAGAAACAGGTGGTATCTTCGTGTGCTTCTGGACCGCCCGCTGGCACATCAAAAGCCGCTTTCTCTAAATCAATACGTTCCACTTGTTCAGCGGCATAGGACTTAGATAACATCCCTTCTATAGGAATATCTACCCATTCTGGATCCGCCATATATTTTTCTCGGTCCGCGAAAGCCAGTTTTTTCGCTTCAACCATCAGATGTACACTTTCAGCAGTATTGCATCCTAAGGACTGCAAATCAAAGCGTTCAACCATGTTTAACTCTTGAAGCAAGATATGCCCACTTGAATTCGGAGGCATCTCATAGACTTCATATCCCCGATAGTTGACATGGATTGGATCAGCCCAGTGTGCGTGGAAATCAGCGAGATCTTCAGCTGTCAAAAGTCCATCGTATGCCTGACTGAATTCACCGATAGCCTTCGCAATTTCGCCTTTGTAGAACACATCTCTTCCATGTTTCGCGATTTTTCGGAGTGTGGCACCGAGATTCGGGTTCGCAATGAATTGACCGGCGGGGATGGGTTCACCGTTGTTTGTAAAGATGGCACGGCTGTCTGGTTCAGCGGCGAAACGCGGGTTTTCGCCTTTAAGACCGCCAGCGAGCCTGTGACTGACAGGAAACCCGTCTTCGCAGAGTGAGATTGCGGGGGCGAAAACATCCTCTAATTTGAGTGTCCCATAGCGTTCGTGCGCGAGGAGCCATGCGTCAACAATCCCTGGCACCGAAACACTTCGTATGCCTTTCATCGGGATACCGCCCTCTTTGAGGTAGGTTTCCCGTGTTGCGGCGCGTGGGGCAGGTCCGGTTCCATTTACGGCTTCGACTTTTCCGGTTTCTGCCCAATAGATGAGAATAAAACCGTCGCCACCGAGTCCAGAGCCAGCAGGTTCAACCATACCGAGAGCCACCGCTGTCGCGATTGCGGCATCCACGGCGTTTCCACCTGCCATCATTGTTTGAATGCCTGCTTGTGAGGCAAGGACGTGTCCAGATGTAACCATGCCGTTTCTTCCCATGACTGAGGGACGAAACGCTGAGCCGTGTGGAGATTGCATTTTTTAATTTTCCTTGCGGTTTGTTCAGGTTTGAGAATCTAAAAATTTCATCTGCTCGTTAGGCAAGCATCTTCTTAGCGAACGCTTCAACATCAATTCTTTCGTGCGTTCGAGCGGACTCGTTGCAGGCTTCCATGAGTATCCATGTGCCAAGCGTTGTGTCCTGCATCCAGTCGCGATCGGTACCGTTGGCAATTGCCTGTGCAAACGCGTCAAACTGGAGGCGGTCGTCCTCTATAAGCCCGGCATGCAAATCTTGAAGGGTTAAATCTTCAATGGTTTCACCGAGTCGGAAGCGTTGCAGATGCCCTGCATCCCGTCGGAGATCGCCGTCCTCACCGTGGAACGTCCAGTGTCCGCTCCAACCGAAGGGACCGGTATGTCCAGCCCGCGTTCCTGCATAGGAGAAAGGTGCCCCGTTCGCGTATTCCATGAGTGCGTTGCCGCCAGCGGTTCCCCAGGCTTCAATCTGCCCAAGTTCTGGATCTCGGCGGTTGTGGACATGCGCGATAACGTATTTCGGAAGCCCCTTCGCGGCGACAAGCTGATCGAGTTGGTGACTCGTGCCAGCGTGGAAGAAAAGCCCATCAATATAGGCATCGGGTTGCCGGGTGTCTGGACCTGTGTATAGGTTTTGGCGAATCCAGAATCGACATTCGCCTGCTAACATTTCACCGATACCGCCCTCTTCACGGAGCCACTCCCGCATTTTCGCTGCAGCAGGGTTCCACCGCTTGTTTTGCCCTTGGACAAGCATCAAGTTAGGGTTCGCTTTATGTGCTTGTATAATTTCATGGAATTCTGTCTGAGTTGTTGCGATCGGTTTGACACAGAGGGTATGCATACCGAGGTTTAGGCTTTCAACAATTAATTTGGCGTGAACGGTCGTTGAAGCATAAATGAGGCAAGCTTGTGCGTCGTGTTTCTCTTTCGCCTCGGTTATTGTCGTATAGATACGTTCTTCCAAGCCTTCGGGGGCATCGTTTATTGATAATACACCCTCCCGTGCGGCTTCAAGGTTGATATCCACACACGCAACCGGTTCCAGTCCGTATGAATTGACTTGTGCTTGTAGGCGACCGTGCGCGAAATGGGTACACCCAACATGAATAGTGGGAATCGGCATTTATGGATCTCCTTGTATTGGCTATCAGCCTTCAGCAATCGGCTTTCAGCAAGATGGTTATCGGTCAGGTGTTACGTTCCCTTTCAGTTATTGGTTTTCGGTTAAGAGAGCGTTTGGTTAAGTCAGAATTCTCTTTAACCGAAAGCCCCTCTGACCGCTGACTGCCGATAGTCGATTGCCAATTGGGTATAAGTTCGCGCTTAGGAAACCTCAACGACAGGCGGGTTGATAAAATCGTGATATTTCTGCGCTACCTTTCCAACGTTTGCATCACCCGCATGGATGAGGACGCGGAACCGGAAGTGCATCTCTTCGCCCTGTTTAAGCGTGTAGGAACCATCTTTAGAAGGGTCTCTTTCAAAAGTGCCGCCGCCGAAGATATTGCTGCCCATTAACCCGTAATTGCGCACGTGCCAATACGTTGGGTAGCGTGGGTTGACAATATGATCGAACACAGCAATTCCGACAGGCGTTCCATCAACAACACCAGAATAATCGCACCAGTTGGCGCGCTTCCCCCAGGTTTCCGTCTCATTTATACCGCCAAAAGCGTTCTCTATCTTCCCGCCGTCTGAAGCGTTCATTGAGGGATGTACCCGAATTGACATGATACCCCCTTCTTTGGTATCTCCGAAGTGGACATCTCCGACAGAGGCGATAAAACTGAGATCCAGGTCAAGAAGTGCAGCGTCTTCAGGTAGGTTGTAGATGCGGAAATTCTGCACGTCCGTCATCAAAACATCTCCACCTTGGGTCTGCCAACTATTTTCTGTATAAAGCCTACCGACGACAGCACCGCCCTGTTTTTGTGTGAAGCCTTGATGCACAACCCGTCCGGAATTATTGCCTTCGCCCCACAAGTCAACATCATTGACTTCGCCATAAGCGACGTAGAGCGATCGGTGATGGACGTGATCTTTCGAGATGTCGCTTGTTTCACCGCGTGTTACTTCGCGTCCATTCGGACCGAGAACGGGGAAGAAATACGGACGGAATTGCGTTTTAGCATAGCGAAATGTTGTAAAATGCCGGTCATTGAGTGTTACGGTTATGGTATCGGCTTCTTCTTTTAACTGGACCCCTGTCTCACCAGCGACATTTCCCTCCGAGAGGGTATAGGTGCGCGAGTCACCAGCGGCGAGTCCATCAAGTATCCAACTTAGGGTAGTAGCACCGTCCTCATCAGCGTAGCACTGCGCTGAAATGACATCACCGGATGCCACATCGGTTAAGGTAACGGCATGGTCGTGGAGTTGGCTCACGCCGGGATGGTTGACGTTAGCACTAACAGGACACCCATCCCGATTGTGAAAGCCGGCGTCAACAGTAAACGTCGGAAGATTCTGATTTGCCATAAATCTCCTTCTTCGTATCTTGGTTCCTCTTAGAAATTTTCCCAATAGTGAAAGGGATAATCACGCGGTTCATCAGAGCCATTTAGTCTTTAATTGCGGCTATAATAGCCTAAAGAAGAAACTAAACGGTTTTATGGCGTTGATTAACTCTGCTCAGAGGTTAGGGCGAGAATTCCCTCTTCTTCGCTATTGTAGTTCTCAAAGACGCTCATTAAGCGTCCGAGGATGAGAAGGTTGCGGATGTGTGCGCCTGCATTGACGAGCGCGGTCCGTCCGCCTTTGCGAGAAACAGTCACATTCACAGATACCAACGTGCCGAGGCCGCTACTATCCATACGGGTAACATTCTCAAGGTTGAAGATAACTTTTGGGGAGTCAAAATGCTCCTCCAATTCCTCATTAATTTGCTCTCTAATTTCAGCGTTTGCCGCACCAATCATGCGACCCGTGGGTCGAATAACAATGACCCCTTCTCTTTGACGGATTTCTGCTAACATTTACTTTCCTTTCTTAATTGCTTGCATTTGGAGTTAATAAGGGTTTATGAATTATGCCCTAACAAAGAGATTTCAACAGGTTAATATAATTGTTTTTAAAAACTTTGTCAAGATTTTTAGTGCATTTTTGGCGATATTTAGTTTTGGGAATATGCAACATCTGCTGGATAGACGAAAAAAGAATTGCCTTAGCCCCCAAAATGGACGGTTTTCAATCTTCTACGCTGCCCAATCGTTGCACAATACCTCTGCCTGTTCCAAGACGGTTTTAGCGGCTTTTTCTTGTTTGTCAGGTGGATAGCCGTGTTTCCGAAGGACGCGCTTTACCCCTAATCTGAGCTTCGCGCGAACACTCTCTTTCATTGTCCAGTCAATGGTCACGTTTCTCCGAACACTTTCCACAAGCTCAATCGCAATGATTTTCAAGGTCTCATTACCAAGTACTTTGACTGCACTGTCGTTAGTTTCGAGTGCATCATAGAATGCCAATTCTTCATCTGAAAGCCCTAAATTATCACCTCGTTCTTGTGCTTGACGCATCTCTTTTGCGATTTGGATGAGTTCCTCAATTACTTGTGCTGCTTCAATTGTCCGATTCTGGTAGGTGTGAATTGAGCGTTCCAGCATATTCGCAAATGAGCGTCCTTGTACAACATTTTTCTCTGAACGAGTTCTAATTTCATCATTCAGGAGCCGCTCTAAAAGTTCAACCGCTACGTTTTTATGGGGTAAATCCCGGACTTCTGCAAGGAATTCATCAGAGAGAATCGAGACATCGGGCTTCTCCAATCCCGCTGCAGTAAAGATGTCAACCACGCCTTCAGAAACGACCGCTTTGGATACTAACTGCTTAATCGCCTGTTCTGTCATTTCAACTTGTGCTTCTTCAGGCGTTGAGGGTTTTGCCAGCACCTTTCTTACCGCCTGAAAAAAAGCGACATCGTCGTGTATTTCGGTTGTTTTTTCATGTGGAACAGCCAAGGCAAACGCTTTGGAGAGGGCGGTGACCGTTTCCAATAAACGAGCTTTGCCATTTTTTTGTGCCAATATATGTTCTTGCGCTGACGGTAGTAATCTCATCCGATCTTCAGCATTCCCAGTAATCCATCGCGACCAGTCAAAGCCGTGAAAGCGTCCGCAGCAGATCTCGTATTTCTCCAGCATCACAGCAACAGCATCAGCTTTATTAAGGGTAGCATCTCCTTTTCCACCACTCTGCGTGTAATTCTGTAATGCCTGTTTTAGATGGTAAGCAAGCCCTATGTAGTCTACAATCAACCCCCCGGGTTTGTCGCGGTATACGCGATTGACACGGGCAATCGCCTGCATCAGTCCGTGCCCACGCATCGGCTTGTCTACATACATCGTATGAAGACTTGGGGCATCAAATCCAGTTAGCCACATATCACGGACAATGACAAGTTTCAACGGATCTTTTGCATTTTTGAATCTGACTGCCATTTCTTCTCGCTGTTTCTTGTTTCGGATATGTGGCTGCCATGACGTATCATCGGAAGCAGAACCCGTCATCACAACTTTTATTGCCCCTTTCTTATCATCGCCGTCATGCCACTCTGGACGGCGTTTGACAATCGCAGTGTAGAGGTCAACACAGATACGGCGGCTCATACAGACAATCATGCCCTTACCGTCTATCGTTTTCAACCGTTCTTCAAAATGTGCGATTATATCATCGGCAATAAGTCCCAGTCGTTTTTCGGTTCCTACTAATGCTTCAAGTTGCGCCCATTTGGTTTTGAGTCTTTCCTTCTGTGTCACTTCCTCCGTTTCAGTAACTTCCTCAAATTCTGGATCGATGTGAGGCTTTTCGTCTTCATCAAGTTCAATTTTGGCAAGGCGGCTTTCGTAGTAAATGGGAACAGTGGCACCATCCTGAACCGCCTGTTGGATGTCGTAGATGCTGATGTAATCCCCAAAAACAGCGATGGTATTACGATCCGTTAATTCAACTGGCGTGCCGGTGAACCCGATAAAAGAGGCATTCGGAAGGGCATCGCGTATATGGCGAGCAAATCCATCAATAAAGCCGTATTGGCTCCGGTGCGCTTCGTCGGTGATAAGCACAATGTTGCGTCGATCAGATAATTGCGGAAAACGGGTTTCCTCACCTTCAGGAAAAAATTTTTGAATCGTCGTAAAGATCACGCCACCCGATGCGACTTTCAGAAGTTCCCGTAAGTGTCGTCTGTTTTGTGCGTGTGCGGGTGTTTGTCGTAAAAGTTGGTGACATCGCGCGAAGGTGCCGAACAGTTGATCGTCCAGGTCGTTTGTGTCGGTGATAACAACAAGCGTCGGATTTTCCATTTGCGGATGTTGAATAATGCTGCCAGCGTAAAAAGCCATCGTCAGACTTTTACCGGAGCCTTGCGTATGCCACACGACACCGCACTGCTGATCCCCGTCCAGAGATGAGGCTTGGACGGTTGTATCCACTGCCGTCTTGACAGCGTGGAATTGGTGATAACCGGCGATTTTTTTGGTAATCGTTCCGCTCTCGGTTTCCTCAAAAACGATGAAGTGTTTAAGATAACTTAAAAATCGGTTCTTTTCAAAGGCTCCCTTAATCAATACTTCCAGTTCTAATTCGGTGGATGGTGCCTCGTCCTCTCCTTCAATTGTCCGCCACGGTAGAAACCATTCCGTATCAGCGGTTAAAGATCCGATACGCGCTTCTAATCCGTCAGAAATGACGATTGCTTCGTTATAGGTGAACAGGGTAGGGATTTCTTGTTTGTAGGTCTGGATCTGGTGAAAGGCGGTTAGAACGGTGGCTTTTTCATCGGTTGGGTTTTTGAGTTCAATCACGGCTAAAGGGAGTCCGTTGATAAACAGTACGATGTCCGGACGGCGTTCGCTTGTTTCTACGACTGTGAACTGGTTGACTGCAAGCCAATCGTTGTTTGCTGGCGTATCAAAATCGATTAACTGCACGCGATCGCCGCGGATTGTCCCGTCTGCTTGCCGATATTCGACCTCTATACCGTCAACCAACATCTGATGAAATGTGCGGTTGTTCTGAACCAATGCTGGAGCATCTGGATGAAGCACTTTGCGGAGGGCATCCTGCCGTGCATCAGCAGGAATTGTGGGGTTTAGGCGGGCAACTGCCTCCGGTAAACGATGCGTCAACACCACTTCCTTGTAAGTGGCGCGTTCAGCATTAAGTGTATCCGGGGCGATGCCGGGACCGTGTAAAACGGTATACCCCAACTCAGCAAGCCAGTTGAGAGCGGCTTCTTCTATATCGGATTCGTAAATTGTATTGCGATTCATGTTATTGCCCTAATGTTCCTATACCAACGTTTTTCTGCCACGGCGGAACGGTCTGCTGAGGCATCTAAGTTCCCTCCAATATCTCAGCTGCATCGTCTACACGAATTTCACCGGATAACAACTTCGGCAGTAGTGCGTCTCGGGTTTGGGCAAGTGTGCGAGATTGATGGATATTTTCGATGATCTTGTTGATAATTGGTTGTATGAATTCAGTATATTTTTTTGCAATTTCGACGTTAGGCAGCGCAATTTCATACCGTGACATATCATTCCAATTTGTTCTTGGCAATGTTGTCCCTTTCGCGTATGAATTGGTATAAGCAACAAAATTATCGCTGGATACAAGACTTAAAACAACACCAAACCACCCTGAATCAATTGGCTGAATTACTAAAATATCAGTTGAGCAAATCCCGTCAATAGGTGCAACACCAACCTTGTGGAAATGTGGATTAAGTTTGCCAAAAAGTATTTCACCTTTTCTGAAGCGATACTTATTGCTTTGGATCTCGGAGGCTGTTTCCCATTCAAAAAGAGTTATACTTCGTCTCGGCATGTGTTCTAAGCCGAGAAAACGTGTGCTGGAGTCAATTTCATCAACTTTTACACTCCGTCGAACATTTTCTGCAATCTCGCCGAGTGTTCCAACCTTCCAACTTTTTGGAATCTTCCCTAACGGGGAATCTTGGAATGCTGAGGGAAATAGGGCAGCGGCTTCGGTGTCCACGCACGGCGGTTTGTACCCCTCTACCTTTGCTTTTACGGGGTCAAATTTCACAAACCACGACTTGAAAATTGCGCGTGCTGTTGCTTCTAAGGTTTCATTCATCTGTCGGTTGAGTTCGATTTTGTCGTCAAGTGTACCGAGAATATGAGCAATGCGGCGTTGTTCAGACAGAGGCGGGAGTGGAATTTCAACGTTTCTAAGTTCACGCTGAGAAATGCCCAGAACAGTAGTGCCTGTGGATCTTGCCTTCAACTGGTTTTGCACAAATGCTGCTTGCATTGCAAACTTCAGATAGGTATTGTTTAGCACATCTGGTTTGCCTCTCAAAGTGATAAGTCGCTGCCCAAGCGCAACTTTACGATTATCAATTTGTCCAATCTCGCCCAAAGGAGCTTCAGTCGTCATAACGACATCACCGGGCTCTGGCAAGCCCCGATTCATCCATGAATCATAACCTTCGGAAGCGATGAATTCGGTAGGAGGCATTATCCGACCATCTTTGACAATTTTCGCCGTAATTAGCGGAACACCAGAAGGCGTTTTGCGAGGGGTCTTACCGCGATAATCAATAATCGCTTTCATGCTATCCTCGACAGATTGAAGCTGCCATCCATTGGGAAAATCAAGTGTCATAATCTATCTCTGAGAGTTGTTTTTATAGTAAAGTCAACAATTAACGATACACCAACGGGAAGGCGAGGTTAGAAACCTCGCCAGCGGCGGAAGGGTGCTTGTGTTTATAGAGTGTGCACTTAGTTTGAGGATTTACTATAATTTTTTATTTACCTTAACGCAAGTTGCCATCTATTTATGCTAAGCTTCGGAC
>CAZGAW010000118.1:0-3550 GCA_964523645.1 uncultured bacterium
CGCAGAAATACGCAGAAACACCCTATCAATACGCAGAAATACCCAAGCAAAAACACCCCTATCAAATACCCCTATCAAAAACACCTCGCCTATTTGCAGTGTCTCATTAATTCTTGGATCTACTATAGAATTTATACGGGTATGGATGCCGGACGAACGTCGAGTTCGCTGCGGTACGCTAAAAGGATAGCCACTGCAATACACGCACCGCAGACCCCTATGGGCCAAAATCCCCCAACAACATCGACGGACCATCCGAGCAATGGGGCAAGGACGATCGTTGCCAACGATTTGGATTGCGCCTCAACCGATAAGATTGTTGCACTCATTTCTGGCGTGGATTGTGCGTTGAAGCGACTAATCAATCCGGGTCGCCAGAAATTCTGAAGGATTGCAAGTCCAACGAAAAGCAGAATCATCGCTGGATACCAATTGAACCAGAGTGCCGGAATTAGCAGCGCGAAGACAGCTAAATCTATCCACCACATAAAGCGGGCTGCGCCTTCATCGCCGCCTCGCCAATCTGAAACTTGGTGTGAGTGCCGAGATGCGAAAGACGATAGGAAGTAGAGGACAAAATAGACCGCCGCTACGAGGAGTGCCGCGCGTTTGGAGTCGTCTAATACTAAGAGTACGGGGAGAGCAATGGCTGTCTGATTGAGTATCGGTTGAAGGTAGTCCTTACTAGCTTTATACATTCCCTCAAACCCCATGCCTTCAAACACCAAGCGACGGAGCGGTGAGAATTGTACAGACTGTTTTAGGGCAGTACCGAGTAGACGCGCGACGGCTTTGAGAGAAAATTCACTCTGTTTGTCGCCATCTAATTTCGCAGGATAGCCGAAGAAGTTGATGATATTGAGAGTGTAGGGGATAATTGAGAACCAGAAGATGTCCGTGAAGTTGCCGCGATAAAAGACGAGACTGCCTGCGATAAGGACAGAAACAGCCGATCCCATCTGTGACCAGGAACGCGTGAAGCCATATATTTTTGTTTTCTCGTCAGACCTACCTTGCATTCGTAGCCAATCGAAGATCATCGCTTTATGCGTACCGCTGCGGAACGCGTCCCCTAAGCCAAAGAAAAACATTCCACCGAAAAGCAGGAATAGTGAATTGCTTAAGGCGAATGTGGCAAAAGAGGCGATATAGGCACAGAACGAAAAAATCATGGCACGCCGCCTCCCGTAAAGATCGGCAACCGCGCCCGAAGGAATTTCAAAGAGGTTGGTGCAAATTTCCCGAAACCCAATGAGGATACCAATTTGAAAGAAGGTTAGGTCTTTCTCAAGAAACGCTAAAATTAAAAACGGGTCGTAGTAGCGTTGGTTCTTTAAAAAACCGTAGAGCGAAAAGCGGAATAGCATTCAGATGTTCCTGCCTGAGAAAAAATATAGCGCGTAAGTACCAATGAATGATAGCACACTTAAAAAAAACGTCAAGGGAAAATGGTAGGCAGGAAGAATCAAGGTTACGACTATAGAGCAGCGACTAATTCTTCTTGGTATGCAAAGAGGGCAGGGGTGCCGCCGGTGTGAAGAAAAATGACGGTGTCGTCGCGTCCGAGTTTACCTTGTTGGATATGGTCGATGAGGCCCGCCATGGCTTTAGCAGTGTAGACGGGATCAAGGAAGATTCCTTCTGTTTTGACAACGAGTTTGAGGGCATCAATACATTCTGGCGTGAGATAACCGTAAGCCTGTCCGATATAGTCGTCTGTGTTTTGAATATCTGCATCCGTAACGAGTGGGTCCACGCCTAAAAGATCGGCTGCACTGTTTGCGGCGGTGCGCATGCGTTCGTGTTTGTTCTCCCAAACAATAGGTGCGATACCGAATGGCTTCATTTTCAAGTCAAGTGTTTTGGTACCAAGGACGAGGCCTGCCTGTGTACCTCCTACGGAACAGGTATAAATCCAATCAGCGTCAATATCCAACTGTTCTTGCTGTTGTGCAATTTCAGCGATGCACCATGTGAAAGCAACGGCGGCAAGCGTAGTTGAGCGCGGCCCCGCGACAACGTAAGGTTTCATTCCTTCTGACTCCAGTTTTTTCGCCAGTTCGTATTTCACCGTGTCTAAATCGGGTCCGAAGGGGACATCAACAATCTCAACATCAACACCTGCTAATTTATCCAACAATAGATTCCCTTGCGGAATACTCTTATGGTCCCGGGCGAGGCGGAGATAGCAATTGAGTCCAAGTTTACCGCAAGCAGCGGCGGCTTGTCTGCAGTGATTGGATTGGGATGCCGCACCGTGTACAATTGTATCGGCACCTTGTGCAACAGCATCACCGATTGTGAAAGTAAGCTGCCGGACCTTGTTTCCACCAAATGCCAGACCGGAGCAGTCTTCGCGTTTCATGAAGATGCGCGGTCCACCGAGTGCCTCAGAAAGTCGTGGGCATTCCTCAAGGGGTGTTGGAAAGTAACCGAGGTCCACTTGTGGTATCTCTGAAACCTTTTGAATCAAACTTTCGTTGGTTAGCATTTCTCTACTCCGCTTCAATAACGACAGCCATTTGACTGACTCGGTTTCCGTCCTTGGACTGCAAGCCTGGCGTGACCACTTCAACAATGGTTCCGGACGCAAATTCACTACTGCACGCCCCTTTTACCTTGTGATGATTCGGTGATACCTTTGTTTTTCCAACTTCAATCGGGATGATTTCGGAATCGACAAGGTCTAAGAACCAAGTGAGGCGTTTGGGTAATGCATTCGCCCGCGTACTTTTGGTAATCTCAACGAAAAGAAAATCGCGGATAAACTCAATGAGGAACTTCTTAAAAACGATCACTTCAATCTTTGCTGCGTGTTTCTTCTCCTGCTCGATTAACTTTTGCGTGAAGCGTTGGAGATAGGCATCACATTCACTCTGAATTTTCTCCAAATCGCGTTGGCTTTCAGCGAGGAGATTTGGGAACAGCGTTGGAGAGGGTGCGGAGAGACCGCGCGTCTGCTTGAGGGTCTGTCGGAGCTTCATGCTGACCTCAGTGAGCGTTTCAACGAGTTGTTTCGTTTCAGGTGTAGCACGGCCGGTTTCTTTCTCCCATGCGATCATCTCATTCACCATGAGGTTAAGAAGCAAAATTGCGGTTTCCTCTTCACAGAGCGTCTCTGGCTTCCAATCAATGAGATTGAGACCATATCCCTCGTTATAATCCTTCTCTAACTTGGAGAGTTGGTCCTGAAACTCGTTTTGAATGGCTTCGCCTTTTTCCTGATAGTAAGTTTTGCTACGTTTCCCGCTACCAGAAAATCGGAATGCTTGGGTAAACTGTCCCAAAAGTCCTTTTCCTTTTCCCTTTGAAGTTCGTTTGCCGGCATGAGTGGAAGGGTAGGTCTCTTTTGTTGACGCTTGCGATTTCCGTTGTGCTGCGAGCGCGCTCGCTGGCAGGGAAGGAACTGTGATTTTAAATTCCAAGTTAGTATCTACACTGACTGCTGATGATTTTGGCACGA
The DNA here is from genome assembly GCA_964523645.1 of uncultured bacterium. Lineage (GTDB taxonomy): Bacteria > Poribacteria > WGA-4E > WGA-4E > WGA-3G > WGA-3G. The sequence continues at coordinate 3,464 of CAZGAW010000118.1, forward strand.
TACGTATAGGTGAGGATCCTTCCTGCCCCTCCTGTTCCTTTTCTGGTGTGACGGGTAGTTCTGGTTCTGCAATGTGTGATTCAGAAT
>CAZGAW010000118.1:3650-15780 GCA_964523645.1 uncultured bacterium
ATAGGATCTGCATTATCAATAAAAAAAGTTAGGCGATATGCTTCGAGAACCTCCGTTGGAAGACGAAGCAAGACAGGTGTGTTGATTAACTGAAACTGCCTCCAATTGGCGAGTCCACTCATGGATGATTTCTGGTACATCACGCGTACTTGTCTTGCTTCGGAAATCAGGTTCTGGACACTCATATAGGTCCAAGTACCTTCAATGGTAAATGATATCTCGATATCTCGGAAACGACCTGTTACGCTGTTCTTGGACATGTTATCTTTCTCCTTGCAAAACTTTTACTATATTAAGACAGGACATAAACTTGATAGAAAATATTTGAATTAATAAATATCAACGTTTTTTGTGCATGAACGTTACAATTTTTTCTGCCCAGTTGTTTTCTTAACCCAGATTTGCAAGATTGGGGCGGTTTTCTATACTGGAACTGCGGTCTATTGCAAGGGAGGAATGTTCATCTTTGGATGAGCATTTTTCGGGTCGCATGGAAAGTTCCAGCTTGAAGTGTGTAAAAATATACGCCGCTCGCGACAGGTTCACCGATAGCGTTACGACCATGCCAATAAGCCGTATGCGAACCCGCCTTGCGGTAGCCAAGTGATTTGAAATAGATACGCTTCCCTTGCGCATCGTAGATATGGAGTGACACGTTCACATCGGAGGCGAGTTGATATGGGATCCATGTCTCTGGGTTAAATGGGTTCGGATAGTTTTGACTTAAGTGGTTAACGAACGTAGATTTAACGGTTCTTGGTGTCCAATCGGATTGTATAGGTTCTTCTACAGCAAGTGAGTAGCCTTCGGGATGCACACGAAAGATACGGAGTTGATACAAGTCAGCGACGTAAAGCGCACTCCCTATCAACTGCAATTCAAAGGGGAATCGGAGTTCTTGATAACGTGAGGTGGTTGTTAGGGTGCGTGTATCAATAACTTGAACGCTATTGCTATCAAGTAGATAGAGATGATCACCGCTTACTTTTACGTCGATGGGAAGGGCATCGTTCTTGTATACATCTTGTAATTTCGGGTTGTTCGGTTCAGCGACATCAAGTACCGAGACACCGACACCGCTGTCCAATAGATAAACACGTTCGTTCGCCAACGCAACACCGGTTGCATTTCCTTGTGTAACGTAGTTTCCGACCAAGCGCGGTGCTGCGGGGGCTGTAATGTTGAAAATATGCAGTCCTCCCTCAAGGGCGGCGACATAGGCGTGGGCAGGCGAACTTGCATCAATAACAACACGATAGGCACTCCCTCGGATGTCGCGTTTCGATACGATTCTGCTCTGTTGAGGGACGCGGCTATCGACAACAATTAGCGATTCTGCACAGAGGTAGGCGTAACCCTCGTACAACGCGATGTCTGAGACTGGGGACGCTGTGGGAATGTGTGCCACAATCGTATCTCCGGCGAGATTAACAACGAACATCCCTGTCTCGGCAGCGACGAAGCCGTGACCGTTTTGGACGCGAATTTTGGTGCAGTTTGCAGCTTCAAACTCGTCGTTAGCAGTGAGAATATTCGTAGACAGTGACAGTTTTTTTGTTACGGTGCCGTGATAAGGGGTCGTAAATTCGAGGGTTTTCAAGCCACCTACACCGTTTGCGACGTAGACAGTCCGTTCGCCTGCTACCGTTTCAACAACATTGAGTCCGTGCGCTGTGCCACCAAAAGCATACCGATGTAACCACTTCGGCGATTCCGATGCGCTTATGTCGATTGTCTGGATACCTCCCTTACCATCGGCAACATAAGCGAGTGTCTCCCGAAGAACTACGTCGGTAGCATTGCCGGATGTCGGTTGTATGGCAATCCGTCGCGGTTGTTGTGGGTTCCGTACATTGATAACATGGAGTCCTGTTTGTCTGTCCGAAAGATAGACGGTATTGTTCCGAAATTGAATACCGGTCGCAAGCCCTGGCGTATTTAGGCGAAAATCGACTTCTGGGTTTTGGGCATCCGTAACATCCACTAAAATGAGGTTACCTGAAGCGACGTAGGCGTGCGTTCTATTTCTTGTCTCTCCGATTTCATGGGCAGCGGCTAAAATTGGCGTAACGCTGCGCACAACAAAATTACCGAATGGACTTGGATCGAGAATGAAAAGTCCGTGCCGATTATCACTGAAGTAGACAGTCTCGTTATGGATGGCAACATTGAGCGGGGTACCGGCAGTCCGAAAGAAACGTCGGGGTCGGGGCACTCGTGCATTGTGGATATCCTGTAGGTTGAAAACGAGCAGGCCCCGCGCACGGTCGAGCGCGTAGAGTTTATCGTCAGCGACTCGAACGCTGTGGACATTCGTGAACCCACCGAGCGTCTTTACAATACGTGGTTTACTGGGTACAGCGGTATCAATGATCTGGACACCTGCAGCACCGTCAGCGACGTAAGCGGTATCGCCTTCGACAGCGACGGATCGCGCCCTGCCGGGCGTAGCAATCTCACCAATTCGGGCGGGTTGTGTCGGCTTTATCAACGTGAAGATTTCAAGTCCCCAGTTACTCGCCGCGTAAAGATACGATGCATTCCGTCCCCCGATGGCAACATCGGCATAATCGCTTGCAAGATGGATTTGCGACATCGGTTTGAGTTGCATGCCGGGCGTAAAATTCGCGGGCGGGGCACTCGGTTGCGTAAGATTGCCAAGCGCATGGGTTACAGCGTCAGGCATCGTATCTGACACACGCTGACGCGGCACAATTCCGCCTTCAACGTTAGCGGCAGGCACCCCGACGGCGGCATAACGAAAGGTCTGCGGCTTATCTGCCGTTATCATTAATATAATCTTACCATCGCGTAGGAGTCCTTCACGTCGAATCTGTCCGCTATTTTTCGTGTCAAATGGGATAGGTGTAACAACTGATCGTCCGTTGGACGGCAGATACAAGGTCGTCGCGTAGAGATTTCCTGAGCCACTGCCGATTACCGATAGGTCCAAAGTTTCCGGTAGATTCTCAAAAACAATATAGCGCGCACCCCACTGGTCAATAGAAATGTTATTTGCCTTGTTCGGGTAACTGCGGACGCGCGGCACTACAGCACTCACCTTTCGGTCAGGTAGGGCAGCATAACCGAGTTGTTTGTTGTGCGCCTGTGTGTTCACCCAATTCGCAAGCCCCCAATTCAAAAAGACCTCAGGAAATCGGATATTTTTCCCACGGCTTGCCAAGGCGGCATCAATCGCGTGTTCACCCAGCGCATCCGTTTCTATGATACTACGGATAAGTTCCGGTCCTCCGTGCTGCTCATAGAGATAGAGCATGAGCATGAAAGCCCCACCGTAGTAGGTGTCATGCGTGTTTGCATAGGCGAGCGAAACGTTGGGATTTGCCAGATAGCCGTCAACGAAAATGTTGTGTACATTGCCGTAAACTGCCCATTCAACGAAGCTGGCTGTCCCCTCCTCTAACCAGCGTTGATCGGTGGTGCCGCCGTTCTGAAACCAATTGACGAGGTGTGCGAATTCATGTGCAAGGCTACTATGGAAAGTATGTCGGGAACGTTCTCTAAACTGAAAAACGTCCATATAGAGCATTTCACGACGGTTGCTATTCGGCAGTGTCGGCAACTGATCGGTGGGTGAGAAATAGCCGCCGTAATCCTGTCCGGAGCCGTTCTGACCGACATCGTGCATCAACAAGGTGACGCGGTTGTCTCTGTCGAGTCCGGGTTTCCATTCAGTTCCCATCCATTTCCGAACACCCGGATAGATACGCGTGTCGAATTCCCTTGCTACAGCTGCTGCTTCGGCATCCGTAAACAGATGCCGCACGGAATTGTCGACATAGACATAGAGATGTTCACTCTTGGCGATACAAGTGGCTGTTACCTCTGTCTCTGGGATGTGAATAAAGAAACGCTCTACGTCCCCGATTTGAGCAGGCGCGGCAGGTGCTGCGGGAACTTCTTCGGGGAGATGTTGATCGAGATGTTCTTGATGCAAAAGCGGTGTTCCGCACAGCCACGAATCCGCGGATACGGAACCACCAATAACGGAGAAAATAAGAATGATTAATGTTAAGAAGCGCATAGATGTGTAATTCTTTCTCGGTACACGCGCAGGGCAAGCGCGCGAGGCTCATAAGTTTCCGTTTATTAGTTAGTTGTCCGTTAATCACATATACTTATAAAAAACATACAAATTGCCCGAACTCGCACAAGTCATATATCTATTTTACAACGATTGTAGCACAAAATTCAACCGATACAACAATTTACGAATGCAGCCCTGATGAACAATTCAAGTTGAAATGCCCAGATACAAAGTGTTCAAATTGTGAACAACAATATCCATTTTTTGACAGGATGGCTGGCGCATGCAAATGAAAAAGTTGATGCCTGCCAGTTTTCCTATTCATCTTGCCAATTCTTTGCATTCGTGTTATTCTCATTAGCAACCCTCGGAAAAGGAGTAATGCCAATGTATCGTGTCGGTATCATCGGGTTAGGCAGTATCGCCGCCCGTTATTCAACGCCAGATGACGCGTATCCGTATTGCCACACAGGCGGTGTCCGTTTTTGCGAGACAACCGAATTGGTCGCAGTCGCGGACATGTCACAGGAACGCCAAACAGAGTTTCAACAGGTGTGGGGTCCTGCTTTCCCAGCCAATTCCATAAACTACTACGAAACAGATGTACAGATGCTCGAAAGTGAAGATTTGGACATCGTCGCTGTTTGTGTGCGTGGACCGCATCATTTTCAGGTGATGCAAAACGTCTTGAGAGCTGACATCAAGGCTATCTTCCTTGAAAAACCTGCTGGATGTTCCCTTGAGGAAGTTGACACGATGACTGCGGGTGCTGACGCAAAAGGTATCCCTATCGTAGTTGACTATACACGGCACTGGGCACCCCATCTCATCCGTCTTCAGACGCTTATTACGGACGGTCTCATCGGTGAGGTGCAAACCGTCATCGGTTATTGCGGAGGCGGTGTGCTCTCCTTCGCTATCCACACAACCGATATGATCTGCCAGTTCGCTGGCTATGATCCGGTTTCGGTGACGGGATTCGTTCACGGTGGTGGCGATGTGCCGACACCTTACGAGCCTGAACCTGCGATTGTCGGTTCAACGATTCAATATGAAAGCGGCGTTACCGGCTTCCATGTCGGAAATCACGGCACACGCGGCGGATTCTCCGTTGATGTTCTCGGCAGCGAAGGCAGCGTTCAGACGGGATTTTATAGCGATACAACCGTCTATAAAGAAGGGAAGTTGGTCGATAACGCTACGCTGGATCTCCCCGAAAACGCGGGGCCGTTCAATGTCGCCTATAAACAGATTACCGACTACTTAGACGGCGGATCGCTACCCCATTGTGCCCGTGACGACTATACCGCTGTCAACGAAATCGGGTTTGCTACGATTGAAAGCGGCATCACCGGACAGACGATACAACTTCCCTGTCAAAACAGGACACGGCTCATCTTCGCTAACGGCTAATGCTGGGGTTCCTATGGCATCTATCTTCAAACTGGACAATTTATATCGGTTCTTTATGAGGGCATACCCCGTCAAGTCTTATGGTGGTACGCCCCCTAATGCCCCCGTTCGCAAGGCATTAAACCAGTGCCGTGTTGCCTTAATTACAACTGCTGGATTGCATCTCCAAGAACAAAAGCCTTATGATGATAGAATTATAGGTGGCGATTGTTCCTACCGAGAAATACCGAATACAATCGAGACACACGTCCTGGTGCTTGGACACAGGAGTAAGGCTTTCGACGCAAGTGGCACGGAAAGCGATATAAACCTTGTATTGCCACTGGATCGGTTTCGAGAATTGGAAACCGAAGGTAAAATCGGTTCGCTCAACGATAGACACTTCAGTTTCATGGGATCCATCACAAAACCGAAACCGCTCATTCAAAAAACCGCACCTGAAGTCGGAAAGATGCTCAAAGCGGATGGTGTTGACGTTGCATTCTTGACCCCGGTGTGACCGATGTGCAATCAATCTGTAGGATTGATACAACGTGCCGTTGAAGAAAGGGGAATATCGACGGTTTCGATAACACTTGATGAAAGCATAACGAAAAGGGTGAAACCGACACGTGCGTTATCAGTACCTTATGGATTTGGGTATCCGCTGGGAGAACCGAACAATCCAGAATTACAACACGCCCTCATCGCGGAGGCACTCGCGCTCTTAGCAGACGAGACACCGCCCCCTATCCTTCGCCCTTTCGTTAGGAAGGGTATGCAGTAGTTTTTAGGTGTCCGTTAAAAAGCGGTTTGATTTAGCAAAATCATCTTTTAACTGAAGACTGAAAACTGAAAACTGAAAACCATGTAAAAGGAGAAATTCAATGGATAAAATCAGAGTTGGCATTATCGGATGTGGCGGCATCTTTCGTGGGCTGCATGCGCCCTATTACGAAGAACCGACACGTCGCGCTGACATTGTGGCAATCGCCGACATCAACGAAGCATCCGCAAACGAACAAGCAGATCGGTTTGGTGCTGATGCCTACACCGACTACCGCGCACTCCTTGACAGACAAGACATTGATGCCGTTGATGTATGTGTCCACCCGCGCCCGCATCTCGAAATCACCCGTGCTGCCACCGAGGCTGGCAAACACATCTTGATGGAGAAACCGATGTGTTGTAACGTCGCTGAGGGTGAGGAGATGATAGCCGCTGCTGAAAATGCCGGGGTCCTCCTGATGGTCGCCTATATGATGCGGTTCGATCCGGGCTACATGAAACTAAAAGCGTTATTAGACGATGGCACGCTCGGCACGCTGCAGATGGCGTATTCCAATCAGGTCAGTTGGTTTTCACCCGAACGACATCCGTGGCTGTTTGTGAAGGCGGAATCGGGCGGTATGTTGGTAGAGCAAGCCATCCACAACCTCGATCTTTGGCTGTGGTTATATGGTCCTGCTTCTACTGTTTACGGGTTCACGAGCCATGTTCCACTCGGTGGCACCTATCCGCCTACTGAAGAAGCCGTAGAGAACAACGCCGTGCTGACGGTGCATTTCAAGAACGGTGGTGTCGCAATGATGATGAAAAGTTGGGCAGCTGAGATTCGGAACAGCGGGAACGGTCTCGTTACCAGCAAAGGTTCAGCAACGTTGATTAGTCATGGACTCCGCTGGAAAACGCACGATATGGCGGAGGCGGAAGAGTTCACTGCGCCAGTCCCAGATGATGACACCTACCGCAATGTCCCAGAGGCACAGCGCGAACGACGATATTGGGGGATGGCAGCAAAGGGAACAAGCATCGACCATTGGCTCCAGTGCATCGCTGGTGAAGCAGAACCGACAACACACGGACGCATCGGCAGAGACGGCATCGAGTTAGCAGAGGCGACGTATCGCTCTTCCCAAATCGGTGCACCAATTTCGCTACCGTTGTAGCCATGAAAGAAATTGTGTTTTTTTTACGGAAATTGGTATAATACCCGCAAAACGACTCTTGAAGGGATGCGGCGAAGATTACAAAAGAAGAGTTCTTAAAATACTACGATTCAGCGGTTTACGCAGCCAAGTTACGGCTCCCCAGATCGGGTCCCAACTTAGCCGTGATAAATACTGCCCGCATTAATGACGCTGTTCCTTATGGTCGGAACGTTTACGCGATTGCTTTGGACCTTTTAGTTGATAGGCGGGCTGCGAATTTGGTGCAGCATGAGGTGTTCTGTCGAACTGTAGAGCAGACGCACAATTTTTCTGTGGCTGATGTGTGGCGTGGTAACTCGCGTTGGGAAGGGCTTCAAAACCTCACGATAGCTGCTGCAGTGGATATTTTGTGTTTACCTACGGAAAATAACCCGCTCTCGCGTCCATTGATTGGCGGTGCACAATTGATGGATGAGGTAAACAGTAAATGGTGGGGGATGTTAGCACTTAGCTTCCGACTCAGAGGTCTGTTTGAATTTCAAGTAGGGTGTCTCACCGTTTTAAAAAAGCCTGTCCAAGAGATAGCAGTGCTCCTTTCTAAAACAGAACCTGACATTCAAGTGCTGTACCGGACAACCGTCAGTGAAATAAAGAACGCTATTGACCAGTGGGCGCAAACCGAGATATCAGCAGCAAATGAACACGTCACTGAAATAGAGGAGATGAAAAAACATTACGATGACGGGAGGGTATTATGAGGATCGGTGTCGTTTACTCTGGAGAGCAGGTCCAACCGTGGCTATTTCGAGCCTTGTATCCTGTTCAATTGCGTGTAAACTGCATTGCAAATTCCAGTATCATTCCCGAAAATCGTGTCCGTGTTGAGGAGTTCGCATCGTTTTTTGATTGTGATTTCTTTGAGAGCCCTGAAGAAATGTTCAATACAGCGAAACCGAAATTAGAAGGGGTTATCATTGTCTCAGACGAGAGGGCAAGTGTGCCGCGTGCCCAACTCATTGAATCTGCACTTGCTGCGGGTCTCCATGTCTTGTCTCCGACCCTTCCGAACTCTCTCGAAGAGGGGCTTCATCTTGTTGCAGCATCTGAAAAGTATCAACGGCTTGCGATGACAGGAACACGGTTCATCTTTGGCAGGTGTTTTCAGGAAATCTTACGGATTATCAGTGATTCCGGGTTTGGAATTATTCAGGACATGCGGTTCTTGCTGGGAATCGGACGCGTGCCATATTTAAACGACTTGCTGAAGTTTGGAGACTCGCATTTCCAGATCGCCTTTGAGATAGTCCGTCGGCTCTTTACTGAATATACGGTGCTGCCTGAAGAAGCGACCGTAATGGCATCGGGAAACGGGGCACCGAACCTCGCGTGCACGCTCAGATTTCCGCAGGGAGCACTTTGCACTTTCTGCCAAACCGCCAATCGTCAATGGGGAGACGACTCATATCATAAATCAGTATTGCCTTCGGGGGTGCGCCGGTTGTTGAGCCCGTTGCTGCCGCACCGACACAGGTTTCAGGGGCTCCTAACGCGACGACTTTGTTAGCGAACTATCCCAACCCGTTCAACCCCGAGACGTGGATACCCTATCAGTTGGCAGAACCGGGGGATGTGAACTTGACGATATATGACATCCAGGGTCGCGTGGTGCGTGCGTTAGACCTGGGGCATCAGCTGGCGGGTCAGTATCAGACGCGCAGCCGTGCCGCCTATTGGGATGGTAAAAACGCATTCGGTGAACCCGTGGCGAATGGTCTGTATTTCTATACCTTTACCGCAGGCGACTTCACCGCTACACGGAAGATGTTGATACGGAAATAGGGTATATTAGGGGAGAAACATGGAGGAACGGAAGACAATATCCTTCCATTCCTCCAATCTGCCAGCCAGCAACTCAATCGAACGTCGCAATCGAAAACCAATTGACACGCTTTAGATTTTCGGCTATAATTAATACACAATACAGACCATATTTCAAACGCTTAACCCGTGTCTTTTACGCATCTTATGGAAAAGGAGAATATATAATGGCAACTTACACAAAAGGAGTCCAACCCTCTTCTGTCCCTACAGACACGAAAATATTTTATCCTGAAGAGGATGGGAAACCCATGGCAGTCAGCGACCTTCACAGATGGATCCTTATGCGGACTTTACAAGTCCTTGACGCATATTTCGCACAAAGACCGGATGTCTATGTCTCTGGTGATATACTGATGTATTACGTGGAGGGGGACCCACGTAAATCGGTTTCACCCGATGTGCTGGTCGCTTTCGGTTTGGGTAAGAAACCCCGTGGAAACTATAAGGTCTGGGAAGAGGGAAAAGTCCCCGATTTCGTGATGGAGTTTAGTAGCAAAACCACGTATCAAAACGATTTAGGGCGCAAGAAGGCACTCTACGCTTTATTGGGGATACAAGACTATTTTCTGTATGATGCGGAGGGGCTGTATCTGCCGTCGCCGCTGATGGGTTTTACGTTGGTTGGGAGTGAATATGTCCCAATTTCATCAGGTGTGGAGGGTGGCTTGCATTCATCGGCATTGGATTTGGATTTCCATGTAGGTGATGTGGGTTTAGGGATTTACGACCCCGCTGCGGGGAAGTGGCTACAGACACCCGCAGAATCAGCTGAGACCCGTGCGGAGACTGCCGAGACCCGCGCTGAACAGGAAGCTGCGCGTGCGGAGACTGCTGAGACTCGTGCTGAACAGGAAGCTGCGCGTGCGGAGATTGCCGAGACCCGCGCTGAACAGGAAGCCGCCGCACGACAAGAAGCGGAGGCTGAAGCTGCACGACTCCGAGAGGAATTGGCGCGGATGCAAATAGGTAAATAATGCTGAGGCAATTGCATAAAGAAAATGAATATTCGTTTTAGGTCTCATAAACCCCTTTTTCTTCTATGTTTCCTGATTTTTATTTTTCTACACTTTGTGCATGAAGGCTATTCCCGGACGCAAAGCCAACAGAGCGTTTCCTTAAAAGAGCAGCAGGAAGGTAGGACGTTATTGGTCGGTGCTGCCACACTCTATGGACTTTCCCTCTATGGACCGGGGATGGCGCGCCTCCTTGACGTTGAATCAGGGCGCCAATTCGCTGGATTGGAACTACTCATTGGCGGGGGGTCTTTTGCAGGCGCGCTTGTAGCTACAAAGAACCATCGACTCGGTGTCGGACGATCCAACCTAATCCTATCGGGCAGTTTCGCCAGTACCCTATACGGTTTCGGGATGCCAGTGTTGTTTGAATCAGAGAATGAAAAGGTTTACTTTGCTTCTGCGATGCTCGCTACGCCAATAGGGGGACTGATTGCCCATAGACTTACGGATCACAGGTGGTTTAAAAAGGGTGAATCCTATTTGATGACCAATGGTGGATTTGTGGGTGGATTGTACGGGTTTGCGATTCCATATATCGCCAATATTGAAGATCTTGAAACTTCAACGCAAGCGAAAATCTATGTTGCGTCCGCAATGGTTGGAGTCCCTATCGGAACGTGGGTTACAACAAAGCTGATTTACAACAAACCGATGAGTGAGGGACGCTCACATCTCATTTCCTTCGGGGGCTTGGTGGGTAGTGCCTATGCCAATGGAATTGTCTCCCTACTGGATGTAGAATCATCACGAGCCTATGTATTAGCATCCATGGTCGGTTTACCGACAGTGGCATATTTTGGCTATAAATTGACTGATGGAGGTGAATACACAGCCGGCAGGGCAGCTTTAATACAAATTGGTGCTTATGCCGGTGCCCTATTCGGCAGTGGAATTCCTCTGCTGGCTGAGGCGGAGAGCCATAAACCTTATGTTGTCGCGAGTATCCTTGGCTCAGCCGCCGGGATGTGGTTCGCACACCGTTCTACACGAGGTTGGGGTGAGAAGATGCCTTTTACAAGAAACGATCTCATACCTGAATCAGAAAAGTTCACTGTTTCCTTGCCTTCAATTGATAAATGGCTGACCCTCAGTATGATGGCATTCCGCAAGCCAACCGCTATGGCGGATTTTCCTGTGGAATTGGTGCGGATCTCATTCTAATCAAACCCGTAAGGTCCTTTCCTTTTTACTTCAGATCTGATTATCGAATCGTTTGAGTTGTTCGGTTGAACCATCGGAAAAATCTCTGTATTCGCCCGGGCTGGCGAACCTGAATTTCGGAAATATCGGGCAGACTGATTGATACAGATTTCCATGTGCCATCGGCATACTCTGGATTGTTTTGATGAAAGGCAATGTCTTTCGCTTCAGGGATGAGTTCACCGTCGAGCAGCATGCCTTCAATATGGCACTGAATAGCTTCTAATGCCTGATTTTCGGCATCATCAAGTGTATCTCCAGCAGTTATGCAACCGGGTAGATCTGGCACAATTACACAGTAGTCACTATCTGGATCCTTATGAATAACAATCGGGTAATGCCTCTGCATAGGATTCCTCACGTTTTTCTATTTTTCTTTCAATTCGGGTCCCACCCATTCCAGCCTGCTTGTCCACAGATACTCGACAATGTTTGTCTTCTCAAGTCTTTTTTCGGATGAGGAACAGTTACTCTGCCAGGTTTGTTCGGGTGTTTGTAGTGGTGATGGCTACCAACACTGTGAACTAACACCCAACCTTCTTTTTTCAACCTTTTAATCACTTCACGACTTGAAATTGCCATACGTCAACAAATTGGTTTGCTTTTCTATGAACTCATATTGAGTAAAACATAAGTATGTGGTAAAATAGTAGAATCAGCGC
>CAZGAW010000119.1:0-1449 GCA_964523645.1 uncultured bacterium
TGGGGCGATGCCAAAGCACTCTATCAAGCGTGTGTTGATAACGATGTCGTGATAACGTTCTGTCATCAACGCCGTTTCGGTGCCCAATTTGTCAAAGCGAAACGCTTGGCAAATGAGGGTGCAATCGGTGAATTGCGACGGCTTGAAGGGGCATGCCCCAATTTACTTGATTGGGGAACGCACTGGTTCGATATGTTCTTTTTCTACAATAATGACGAACCTGTTGACTGGGTTATCGGTCAAATAGATGTAGCAGAAGAGAAGACCGTTTTCGGTGTTCAGGTTGAAACCAGTGGCATCTCGTGGATTCGCTGGAAGAACGGTGTAGAAGGTCTCCTCGCGACAGGTGGCACATCTTTAGGGGGGTTCGCCAATCGCCTCATCGGCACCAAAGGTATTATTGATGTCGGTGGCGGGGGTACATCGCTACGGATGCTCCGCGAAGGTGGAGATGGATGGGAAGAGCCTGATTTAACCGGTTTAGTCGCTGAGCGCGATGCAACGACACTCTCTGTACTCGACCTTATTCACGGTGTAAAGACGGGACGTGAGCCAGAGCTCAGCGGACGTAAAGCACTTCAGGCGACTGAACTTATTTTTGCAACGTATCAGTCGAGCCGACAACGGGCGAAGATTAATTTACCGCTCACGGTAGACGATTCTGCCCTGTTGGCAATGGTTGCCAATGGTGATGTCGGTTAAACCTTGTTTCTAAAAGCTGCAGGCGCGGTTTACAACTGACCGCGCACTCCAGCGGTGTTACGTTCCTTCAGGGTTTCTATAATTTTATCAACCTAATTGAAATTTTTGCGTCTAATTAGAATAAAGGGGATTATCACAGGGCTGTTCCCTAAGCGCGTGAGATCAAAGAATCAAAAGTAATAAATAGATACAGAGAAGTTGTCAACACACTCCTTTCAACGTCAGGGGTTTATTCACATATACGAGATGCGTTTACGAATGCCTCTGATTGTGTTTTTGGAGCATGGAGGTGCGGACACCACGGCAGGACGCAGAACCTGTCCGAAAAAATTGTGAATCAGCGCGAGTCACCGAAACTTAATGATATTTCGGAATCGCGACAAGCAGGGAGAAACGAGTGCCAAAAAATAAAAATATGTGCGGTGTTGCTTGCAAGCCGATACACAAAAATCGAGACCGATGTAATGATGGAAACGATCCGTCCATTAAATTCCCAATCCGCCTGGGTATGGTGACTTTTCTCTTTTTTCAGGTTTTTGTCTTTCTGGTAATCTTAACAGTGCCTACTAACGTTTGGGCAGCTTTGACGAGTATGTCAGTGGATGCATCCGGTGATACAATCTTCAGAGGCGGAAGGGATAGAGTCCTGATTACTTTCACTGTTGATGATAGAACCGATGACGATGGGGATCCGTATACCGTTACGGCAAATGTAGGTGATACAAGTAGAGGACTCATTGCCCAAGG
>CAZGAW010000119.1:1549-15738 GCA_964523645.1 uncultured bacterium
GTTAGATGCTCCCGCTGAAAACGGCACCTATACGTTAGAGATTCGCTTAACAGATAAAGCTCGTAACACCCTTCAGAGCGAGGTCAAATTTTTCTTTGATAACGTGCCACCCGATTTAGTGAATGTTGCCACCAGCAGAGGCGTGCTTACGTCTGGTGGGGGTATTAACCAACAGATAAGCTACGTTGAAGCCAGACTCGCGGATAACCTTCCGGACGGTCTTGATCTCTTAGCTTCAAAGATTCGCCTCACCGGCCCCAATGGTGCCGTACCCGGACGACAAACACTCTCTTCTACGAATAGAATCCGGTGGCGATTTCTGTCGCCGTTGTCACCGGCAGAAGGCTTACAGGATGGTGAGTATACAATTGAAGTAACTGGTGTTGACAAAGCTGGCAATACGAGTGGACCTATTCCGGTATCTTTTCACTATGATAACGTTGCACCGAGACTTGTTTCGTTGAGTCCAGCACAGGACGGTGAGCCATTTAAACCCGTTGGTGGTAAAATCTACTATAATCTTCCAGTCACTGAGTTTGTTGCTACTTTTGATGATGAGGTTAAGCTGATTAGTGAACAGCGAAATGCGACTCTCGTGTTTGGCACGCCGAAAGCGGGGGGCGGCATCAACGTGATCGCAGGACATTCTTCCGCCGATACCGATAGCGATACATTAACAACACGTGTCACACATGTCTTAGCGGATCCGATCTTAAGCCGCGATGGCAGCCAAGATGGAAGCTATGTCCTTAATGTTCGGGCTACGGACACCCTCGGCAATACCAGGACTTACAGCTACGAGTTTATCTACGATACACAGTCCCCAACGCTGCTTTCTACAGTGCCTGCTGCGAATGAGACCGTCTCAAGTCTATCACAAGTTACGGTGAAACTTGATGAGAAAACCAGCGGTATTGATTTTATTGAGAGTATTTTCCGACTCAGTCATGATGGAACAGCGGTGCCTGTGGATGTCACGAGTAGCGGCACAGATACAGCCACCCTAACGCTTGCGAAACTAATTGCGTTAGACGGTTCAGATGATGGCACCTATACAATCGAAGTTACGCCTAAGGACCGGGCAGGCAACACTGGCGTTCCTGCCGTTCGGAAATTCTACCTTGTCAGCGAGAAGCATCAGCCTGAAGTCCAATTAACGATGCCCGAAACCACAAACGTCAACAATTTGATGACGGTTACTGCCCAATTAATTAATTATGTGGGTGTAGGTATTGATTTGGATGCCTCAACAATGACTGTCAGAAATCCTCAAGGGGTTCTCGTCCGCCAGGAAGAACTGGAACAAGATGAAACAAGCAACCTGTTGACCTGGACTGCTGCTGTGCCGGTTGCCCGTGATGGAAGCGCGGATGGCGAATACATTGTGGCGGCGACATTTGTTGATTTTATAGGACAACGTGTTACACGGGAATTCCCGATCGTTTTAGACACCCAAATTCCCGCCCTCGTTTCTACGGTGCCAGCAGCGAATGAAATCGTCTCGGAATTATCACAGGTTGAAGTGAAACTCAGTGAACTAACGAGTGGTATTGATTTCCTTCAGAGTACCTTCCGCTTGACTCGTTTTGATCCAACAGCAGGTGGAACATCCAATGAGGATGGACAACAAGCGGATAGAGCACCAACTGGTGCGCAAGTAGAGGTGCCTGTGAATATCACAAGTGACGGCGCGGATACCGTCATACTAACACTCGCGGAACCGATTGCCTTAGACGGTTCCGATGCTGGCACTTATACCATTGAAGTTTCTCCGACTGATCGGGCAGGCAATGCGGGTGTGCCTGTTGTGCGGGAGTTTTACCTCGTCAGCCAGAGGCACGAACCTGAAGTCCGGTTAGTGATGCCTGAAACGACAACCCACACCAGTTTGCCAACGGTTGTTGTGGAACTGATAGATTATGTCGGTGCGGGTATAGATTTTGGGGGGTCAACAGTGACTGTTAGAAATCCGCAAGGTGTTCTGGTTCCACAAAGACCTCTTGAACACGATGAAGGCAGTAACGCATTAACCTGGACGACTGAAGCGACTCTCCGTCCTGATGGGACAGATGATGGTGAATACACCATCACTGCGACGTTTATCGATTTTGCTGGTAGAAGTTTTACACAGCAGTTCTCTTTCGTTGTGGACACGCAAGTTCCGGAAGTGGAAAGCGTTCATGTGGTGATCGACGCTCGTCCCGAACTCTCCGCGGATACCATCACAACACTTACCGAAAATTTTTCGCAAATCATCGTCACTTTTGATACCGGTAGTCGGGAACCGTCAGCGGTCAGCAATCCGCAGGAAGGGGGCATTTCGTCGGAAAACCTCTTAACCGATATTGATTTTGCTGATACTGTGGTTGAGTTAACAGGGCCGGAAGGACCGATTCCGACCAATGTCTCTGTCTATAGTGCCACGCAACTTGCCATCCGTTTTGTTGAGTTAATAGAAGACGGTTCCTATACATTGTCGATAACACCGCAGGATATTCTCGGGAATACGGCGCGCGGTGCCATCCGTTACACGTTTATGATTGACACGGAAGCCCCTCAGATCAACGATCCGACCACCGGTCCGACACCTTTAATATTTAACCAACAACCTGTTACGTATATCGGAAATGCTTTAAGACAGTTTCGGTTCGAGTTTACGGTTACAGATGTAGGTCCGGCGGGTCTGTATTTGGAGGATCAAACCCTTGAAGTCACAAGTGCATCGGGTATTACCGTTCCGGTCGCTGTGACGTATGACGAACTAACGAGTAAAATCTTTTTGACACTGCCTGCTTCGTTTCCTCGAGACGGGAGTGTGGATGGTGAGTATACCGTAAAAGTATCGCTTGTGGACAAAGCCGGGAATCGTGAGGATTCCGAATACACCGTCGTTTATGATTCTAAGGCACCGGAGTTAGGTTCCGTCATAGTGAATACCGATCCACCGATGGAACTTGTCCCGAATCGAACTGCTGAGATTGTTGAACCTATCAGCAATATCACCCTTCAATTTGAAGAGGCGACGCGAATTAATTTTGCCAATACCGTAATTACGTTGATGGGGCCTGAATCAACTAATTCAGCCGGTGAATCTACGACCCCGACAATTCCGCTCACATTAAGCGATGATGGTGTATCTCAGATTACCGCCAGTTTCTTAGATTTGGAACAGATCGGTGCGTATGTCCTATCTGTCACACCGCAAGATGTGGCGGGCAATGCCGCGGCGGGTGCCGTTGCGTATAGATTCATTTTGGATATACCCTTACCGCGGGTGGGTGCTGTTGTTGTTGGGGAGACTCAGACAGAGACGAGCAGCGATGTCCTTTATGTTAACGCAGACAATATACGCATCGGCGCGTTTCTCATTGATCCAACGGAGACAGGATTATCCTTCGGGAGTGAAGGATCGGTTATCACGGTGACAGAGTCCGATGGAACTACAGTTGTTCCCGGGACGACGGGATCCAATGGAGAAGACTTGATCGTTTGGGAACCGATAACCCTGACATCGGATGGAACGACGGATGGAAGATACAACGTATACGTTACGCCTGTTGATAAAGCTGGACGGCAAGGAAGCACGGTGTATCGTGAGTTTATTTATGATACACAGGAACCAGAGATAACAGCGTCTGAACCGATCGACTTGAGCCAACCCGTTACCTATATGAGCCAGAGTTTAACACAATTCAACTTCACTGTCGCAGATATCGGTCCCGCAGCGCTCGAACTGTCCGATCAGGAAGTTAGCCTCCGCGATGCGGGGGGGAGTTTGGTTCCGGCACAACTCACGAACGATACTGAAAGCCAACTCTTTCTCACGTTAGACCAACCCTTACCCCTCGATGGCAGTATGGATGGAGAATATACCCTCCTTATTGCGTTGGCAGACAAGGCAGGAAACCGCTACACGGTTGAACACCTGATTGTTTATGACACTCAAGCGCCTACCCTTGTTAGCATAGTGCCGGCTGATGGTGCGCTACTCACAGAGGATGTTACGGAGGTGCAGGTGAGGCTTAACGATGCAGGCGGTAGTGGTATTGACTGGTCAACGGCTACAGTGACATTGGTGAATCCGAGTGGCACCGAGATATCGGGTGAGCTCGTCAGTAACGGCACAACGGCATTAACCCTTACGACCAATCAGCTCGTTGAAGATGGACGATACATCATTCGTGTGCAAGCCGTTGATCGCGCAGGTAACGGGGCGGCTACCGTCTTTGAACGTAGTTTCCTTTTGTCGAGGCGTTTGCCTGCTATCGTTTCGACAGAGCCGAGTACAGCACCCGCGGATGAAGCGTTTACGAATGAGGTGCTTGAACGGATAGAAGTGACGATCGAAACGGATGACAGAAATCATCTGTCAACACTTCGTCTGCTGAACCCTGCTACTCAGGTTGTTGTGGGTCAGCAACAGCGAGCAACCGACCGACTCGTCTATAATCTCGTCCGTCCCCTGGCGACCGACGGGTCCGAAGATGGAATTTATACCATTGAGTTCACGCCAATCAGTGCTTCTGGGCGGAGTGGTGAAGTTCAACGCCTGACTTTCACTTACGACACGCAGTCACCAGAAATTGAGACGGATGACGCAATTAACCTTGTTGTTGCTGAACCTGAGGTTAACAATTCTCTGACAGAGATTCGTGTTAATCTTACCGATAAAACGTCCGGGATTGATTGGGAAAACCTTGATGAGGAATGGTTAATCTTTGAGCGTCTCTCGCCGAATCCGACAAAGATTTCAGGACGTATCTCTGACGATGGGGAAAGTAACCTCACTTTCCGGCTCACTGTCCCCCTCGCTGATAACGGTTCCGCAGACGGCGAATACCAAATCACCGTTTCTCCGAAAGACCGCGCCGGTAACGACGATGAACCTTATGAAAGGGTTTTCATCTATGACACAAGTCCACCGATGATTGATCCGAGTACCTTACTTATCAATGAAGCACCGCTCCTTGTTGATATCAATGCAGAAAATTATCCGACTGCGGTTTCAACAACCGGTGGTGTCGTCATTCAGACGAACATCTTCGACACAGGCTTGGGGGCAAACTTAGCGCAATCGAAAGTTGTTGTGAGAAGCCCGGATGGATCGGAAATTTCTGGCAATACACAGCAGAACGGTGTGGACACGCTCATCTTCAAATCCGAGGGACTCAGGCTTCAAGGGGTTTATCAGGTCACAGTGACGAGCATCGGGAATGACTCCGAGCTTCTCGGATTCGCACCAACGGATTCGCTGACCACCGAGTTTTTGTATGAAACCACCGTGCCAACTGCTGCTATAACGAGTGATGGGGGTGAAACCGAGCTCACTGATAAGGCACTGCCGTTAGAAGGAACCGCCTCGGATCCGAGTGGCACCCAGCGAGTTGGTGAAGGCGAGATTACAGTTCCGGCATCCGGTATCTGGCTCGTTGAAATCGTCGGCACTGGCCCCAATGATCAACCCATAGATCCTGTTGCTGCCGTTGATGATAGCAGTGCGGAGCAGGAACCTTGGAGCACCTGGTCGATTGACTTCCTGCCCACACGCTCCGGTGAATACGACTTAGATGTCCGAGTCACCGACAACGCTGGAAACTACGAGGTTTACGACATCGGTGAATATACGATGTCTGTGTCCCTCACCTTCCGGGGAAATACCTTTGGATGGCCAAATCCGCTCCGACTCTCAAAACGAGATGTTGCTTTCTTCTCCTTTGATGTCAACGTACCGCTCGGGGAGACAATTGAACTCACACTGAGCATCTACGATTGGAGTGGTGATATGGTGCTTTCGCAAACCTATCCGGATGTTGTGTCAGGGCAACGCAATGATCAGTTAGTGAAATGGAATTTGGAAAATCAAGCGGGGACACCTGTCGCACGCGGACTCTACATCTTCCGATTAGAAGCCGTCAATGCAGCAGGGAATCGCGCGAATGTTGTCGGCAAAGTGCTGGTCGTTGACTAAGTTTTTTTAATAATTGGCCTCTGGACTGCCCTCCATTCCATTACGGGCAGGTTTCTGGTCAATTTCACCGCGGTCTGAACCTCAAAAGGGTTTTGCTTGGGTGTTTCTTCAAAATCTCTTTAGGAGAAAGGAAATATGATGCTGAAAACGGGAACTGAACCCCGTAGGGGTGAAATCTCTGTAGGAGGAATCGGTCTAATCGCAATGGCGCTTCTCATCGTAACCGCGGCCGCCCCAGGCGCACATGCCATTAGTATCCACGATGGCGCAGGAACAACCGGTGCCGCTTTCCTAAAAATTGAAGGTGGAAGTCGGCCCGTTGGAATGGGAGGTGCCTTCGCTGGACTTGCTAATGATGTTAATACGATCTTTTGGAATCCAGCTGGGCTAACTGCTGTCCACGATCAGGAATTGACCGCAATGCAACACTTCTCATTTGCGGACATTAACAATCAAACCATCGGATACGCGCAGCGGGTAGACCAACTCGTCTGGGGGGCGAGTTTCCTCGGGAGTTTCACTGAAATTGAGCGCCGACAGGGACCAACAGAGGACCCAGATAGTACTGTGACAGTCGGAGGCTTTGCTACAGGATTATCTCTTGCGTACCCTCTTGGCACGGCGGTGTCGCTCGGTGGCACAGTAAAAGTAATTTCACAGCAACTGGACATTCAAAATGTCTACGGTGTGGCGGCAGATGTCGGTGCAGTCTTGCGTTTGCTTGACAATCACCTCGGAATCGGGGTTGCTGTTCAAAATGCTGGGGTCTTAGATGGTGGAGAGAACCTACCCATGGCACTCCGAGCAGGACTGGCTTATAGAACTTGGAAACAACCCTCGGCAGAAGCAGAGGCAGAAGAAACGATGCAGCCACATGAGGTATGGGCGTTTGTCGCAGACGCGCATCTTCCGCTTATTGACGCGAATCCAAGTTTTCACATCGGTGCAGAACGCTGGTTTTACGAGAGTGTCGCTGCGCGCATCGGCTACCGAATCGGGATGAACGAGAATCCGAGCGACGGATTAGCCCTCGGCATTGGTGTACGACGTAGCGGTGAGGACGCATTAGCGAATATCGACTTCCAGTTCGATTACGCTTTCGTCCCAGATGCTTATGTCGGTAACGCCCATCGCGTCTCTTTTATCACGCGGTTTTAAGAGTTGTCAGTTATCAGTTGTCGGTTATCAGTTAAAAGAAGTATTTGTTAAATGCCCTCTCTTAACTGATAACCGAAAGATTTTTCGCAGAAAAATCGAACCGATAACCGATAACCACTATACACTCGCCTCAAGCATCCGCTCAATCGGCGCACGCGCTTTGTCAATCGTTTCGGGACTCAGTGTAATTTCATATTCATTGAGGTCTTCGCCTTGGTCGATCGCTTCCAGAATGTTTGCTATTTTACCTAAGCTCACTTGTGCCATGTGCGAACATCGGACCGAGCAGGCTGTCCAGAACTGAACTTCTGGAAACTCTTGTGCCAGATTTGAAGTTAATTCGCACTCTGAAGCGACAAAGGCACGTTCCAATTGGTTTTTTCCAACACGTTCCGCTATATCCTTCATAATCTGACTGGTGCTGCCGTAAAAATCTGCTTCCTGTAAAACATTTGGGCGGCATTCCCAGTGCGCGTATAATTTGCGGCGAGGATGCTCTTTCGGGATTTCAAACGATTCACGAATTCCGAGAAGGTCATCAAGTGTGAATTTTTCATGAACTTCACAGACTGCCCCGCGCGCCGTGTTGTCTTTGCCGGGGTAGACCACGTTTTTCTCACCCTTTAGTTCTTCCTCCAGGTTCTGTGCAAAGAAGATGTCTGGCACAAAAATTACGGTATCTCCCGGTAGTGTTTTGGCAATATGTGCTGCATTCGCTGACGTGCAACAAATATCCGATTCCGCTTTCGCGTCAGCGTAGCTATTCACATAAATCATCACGGGTGCGCCAGGATAAAGGGTTTTCAGTTTTTTTACGTCTTCTGCACCGAAGTTGTCGGCGAGTGAGCATCCTGCTGTTTTATCTGCAACTAACACCGTTTTGCTTGGGCTTAGGATTTTCGCTGTTTCTGCCATAAACGGCACACCATTAAAGATTAAATACGGTGCTTCTGCGTTTGCGGCGTACATGCTCAAGCCGAGAGAGTCGCCCTGTTCCTCTTTCTCGGAGAGTCCAAAGACGAGTGGCTCCATGTAGTTGTGACCAAGCATCACAACGTTATGTTTCTGCTTCAGGGTCCGAATCCTGTGAATAGTTTTGGCATGAGCTTCTATATCGAGAAAGGTTAAACTTGGGTGGTGACGGCTATACAATTCGTGTTTAACGTCCTCAAGGCTCAAGTCCGTCGTACAATTCGATGCATCTGTTGCGTCGGGAGTTTCTCCCTTAGAAGGCATGACAGTCATTTTTTGGCACGCTCCGAGTCGTTGTCGGTTTTAAGGGTTGTCAGTTGTCGGTTGTCGGTTTTCAGTTAAGCGGGTTTCTTGTAACAAGCCGAAGAAAGTGTTGGAATATTCCGAACATGGGTGAATTGTTACCGAACACCTCTTGTAACCGAAAACTGACCCCTGAAAGGTTTTTTCGCGAGAAAAAACCGAACCGATAACCATTCCGAGCCGAAAACTGAGAACCGAAAGGATTTTCGTTAGAAAATCCGAACCGATAACCATTTTTAATGATTCCTATTAGAATACCCGCAAAATATTTTTTTGTCAAGGTTAAGACACAAATGCGAAATTTATGTCAAATTTTTTCCCTAAAACCGAGGAGAATTTGCGCGATTGGACTGATTTTATGCTTAATTTGGGGATTAACGCCGACTGCGGAAAGCATATCGGTCAAATTAAGGGGAAAAATAGCGTTAGGTGGGATTCTTTCGGGGCTCGCGTATGTAACATATACGCTTGTTAAACGAGACAAGCGGGCAATGGAAGCGTTACATCTTCGTCTTGGCCCGCCTGATCGTGTTATTCGGTATGAACGTGGTTTTGACCAGTGGCGTATTCACTATTATGGAGAGCAGTGCTATCTGTTTCGCAACAACCGGTTTATAAAAACCGCACCCTGCACCAGCCTGCGGTCGAATTTTCTAATAGATGTGCCTTCGCATCGCCTTCCCTTACGTTACAGGCAAGTTTCCGATATAGCATTACGGTCCCTTTTTCGAGAAGTCGTGGAAGTCAATCAGGAACCTTTGCGAAACGAAGTGGAGCAGCGCGCGAAGGTGAAACGTTCAAAAAAACCGTTTCTTATTGATACAACTGTTTCAGGGAACCCCAGGTGGTTGTCGCTTTACCTTTTGCATCCACAGCGAGCCCCTCAACTTGTATCTTCCTATCTTTATCGGTTGGAAGCCGAACATTTGCTTGGTCGGCCGCTGTGGCTTTCACGTTGGTTGTCACGAAAATTGCATCTATCATTGTAGCATCTTCGCGCACACCGATACGAAGCACTGTCTCACCTGCTTTGTCGAATTCCCATTCTCGGTCGAAGGTTCCGCCATCGAGCCAGTGATTGATGCGGTCCCAGTGCCAAGCGGCACCTTGGGCGACGCCCCAGCGGAATTCGGTATTCTGCGTTGCTTGTGCATCTTCATTCGGGTCAGCAGGTTGCCAAGTCACCCAAAACGAATCGCTGTTTCCGTCCCAGGCGATAACATGTCCCCATAATGCGTAATCACCGGGTTCAGGAATATTGACAATAAAGTCGGCGTGACCTGTGCCACCCCCACCTTGTACGGGCTCACCTTCCATCCAGATAAATTTCCCGTCAGATGCATTTTTGTCGTCCGAAATAATCATCGGTTCCACAATTTCGTTTGCGAGTTCTGCTTCAAGGGCAATTTCTACTTCAGCATTAAGTCCCACAATGCTGCATAGGAATACCGTCAATATAGCCAGCAGCAACATTGTACTGTATTTCATCGTAAATCTCCTTCCTATCCTTTGAAATAGGCGGGTGAATTCACTGATTCACCCGCGTCACTAATTATCTTCCGGCTTTAAGGCGACCCCACGTTGTAGCAAGCTTATCTTGCGGTTCAACGGGCGTTAGGGAATCTTCAGGAATCGGATCCCGCGGGCTGACTTCCGCTTCGTCCTCGGAGAGGTTGTCGGTAATGTATATCACATCCAGCATGGTTGCGTCTTCCCGAACTCCTATACGCAGCGTCGTGTCTCCTGCTGCTTCGATTTCCCACTCCCGTTCAAATGTGCCGCCATCGAGCCAGTGGTTAATCCGATCCCAGTGCCATGCCTCGCCTTGGGCGACACCCCATCGGAATTCTGTGTTCTGCGTGGCTTGTGCATCTTCATCGGGGTCGGCGGGTTGCCATGTCACCCAGAAGGAATCGCTATTGCCGTCCCATGCGATGACTTTGCCCCAGAGGGCATAGGTGCCGGGTGCTGGGATATGCAGCGTATATTCCGCCCAACCTTCACCACCGCCACCGGCGAGGGGTGGCCCTTCCATCCAGATAAACTGTCCGCCGGAAGCGTCTCCATCATCGCCGATGACCATCGGTGCTTCAATGATATCTGCCATTTCTGCTTCAATTGCTCGCTCATAGCCATAACTTATACCGCTTGTTAGCAGTAAACCAAATATGAAAAGCGTACCTAATGCTAAGGTTTTGAAACGCATAAAATATCTCCTTTTTTAGAGTTATCGGTTGTCAGTTGTCAGTTATCGGTTAAAGAGGGTCTCTGTAACAATCGACTCCCGTTTGGAATATTCCAGGACAGAGGTGAATTGTTACTGAAAACTTCTTAACTGAAAACCGAAGACCGATAACCGAAAACCATTTCTTATGGGATTCGAATTTTACCCCATTGTTGAAGTTGTAATGTGGACGGTTCTACCGGTAGTACAACCGATCCGTTGAACCATTTCGGTTGCGCCGCCCACGCGCCGTTGTTAATCAATTCACGCCGTTCGCTCCCATCTGCACGCATCAAGTGGATAACCCATCTACCGTCTTTCTCAAATTGGAAAGCAATGGTATCTCCTTTAGGTGCCCATGCGGGAACGGCTTCATCCGTTGGTGTATCCGTGAGTGCTTGTTTATTCCTGCCGTCTACGGCGTCCATAATGTACAGGTCGAAATCAGCGTGTTCTACCTCTTGACGCATAGACGCATAGACAATCCGTGTGCCATCGGGTGCCCAAGCGGGATAGGTATCCATCAGGGGTTGATCTGTCAATCGGTGTTCTACCCGACTGTCCACATCAATCACGTATATATCCCAATTGAGTTCCCGTTTTGAGTGGAAAACGAGCGCGTTCCGATTGGGTGCCCAAGTGGGTACTTCGTCTTGAAACGAATTTTCCGTAATCTGGACAACCTCATTGTTATTGAGGTAAAGCAGATAGATGTTGAAATGTCCGTTGCGATTTGACGTGAAAGCGAGACGCTTCCCATCGGGTGCCCAAGCAGGGGCCTTGTCTGTCGCCGGGTGATGTGTTAAGCGTCGCTGGTTGGTTCCATCAGCCTGCATCACATAGATTTCGTGATTCTCATCACGTCGAGAGAAAAAAGCAATCTGCTTCCCATCGGGTGCCCATGTCGGATAATAATCCGCTGCGGGGTTGCGCGTAAGATTCATGGGACGTTTGGCGGTCGTATCTGTCAAATAAATTTCCCAATCACCGCTCACGTCCGAAGCAAACGCGATAGTTCCTGGCGGGTGCGGTTGACACAAAGCACTACCGATTAAAAGCCAGAACATCACAGAAACAACTACATAGATGTCACCCCTACGGGGTTCAAAGGTGCTGGGCACTTTTTGATATTCCCCTCTGATATGCTAACAGAATTCGCGTTTTTTGTCTATATTGTTTTAAAGTTATCAGTTTCAGAATTTCCCATCGCGCGCCTCGAAATGAGTTGGTTTTTCGAGCGTTGTGCCGCCTATCCGAACCCATTCTGCCACCCATTCGATCATCTGTTCCAAGGAGACACGTGGATAGCCAAACAATCGATGACATTGAGAAGCGTTGCTCAGCAGTGCTGTTTCTGCCTCTTCGCCTTCAAAGTGTGGTAATTTGTTGAAAAGCGTGCCGAAGCGCAACGCGAGGTATCGTACAGAAACCGTCTCTGGTCCCGTTACATTGAGGATCAACGGTGGACTTTGACAGTACGCGAAAGCCCGCAAGACTATAGCGTTCGCGTCTCTTTGCCAGATTACATTCACATTGCCCATTTCAAGCGGAATTAGTTCTTCCGTATAAACTTTTTCGGCGATGTCCAGCAGTATTCCGTAGCGCAAGTCGATCGCGTAATTCAAGCGCAGGATCGCCATAGGTGTGCCGAATTGTGCTGAAAAGTAGGTACATATACGCTCACGGCTCAGGCACGATTGCGCGTATTCACCGATTGGATTAACCGGTGTACACTCCGTTGCACCCCCATGGGAAACTGGTGTCAACGGATAGACGTTCCCTGTTGAAAACACGACCAATTGCGAATCCCTAAATTTATCTGCCACGCGTCCTGGCATGTAACTATTCATCGCCCAGGTTAGGCTTTCGTTACCTGTAGAACCGAACTTTCTGCCCGCCATCAGGATCACATTTTGAATATTAGGCAGGTTTTGCAAACAATCTTCCGATAGCAGATCTGCAGCAATTGTTTCAATACCGGCTTCATGCAAACCTTCTTGCACGCCGGGTGTCGAAAAACGGGACACACCGATAACTTTTCTGGTTATTCCTGCGCGGTCAATGGCGCGTTTCGCCTGTTTGGCGAGCGTCGGTCCCATTTTGCCACCAACGCCGAGGATAAGAATATCTCCGTCCAGTGCAGCGATTGCCGCTATCACCTCGTCTGTTGGTTCGGATAGATAGGATTCTAATTGGGTTTCTGTTTTTATCAAGGGAGGAGTCCTATAGACCTGAGCAGTTAAAAACTTGGCAGTGAGATAGTTTTCAGTTAACGGTAACATTTCATGGAAGGTCACTGTTAACTGAAAACTGACGACTCTGGTTAATACTCAGCCTTAATGTTTGCCCATGTAGTACTCAATTTTTCCTTCGGATCCACAGCAAATAGAACACCGTCGTTCATATCGGCGTTAATTTCATCCTCACTCAAGGCACGCGTATAGAAGGCGAACTCATCAATAAATCCGTTGAGATATTGAATATCTGCCTCATTGTCTTTGCCGAGGACGATCGCACCCGTAGGCGCGGCGAAGATCGTGAATTTACCGCTCCAATCCGTTTCACTTACGACTTTGCCGTTAAAATAGGACTTCTGAACTTTCCCGTCATACGTGCCGGCAATATGCACCCACTTTTTGACTGGCAATTCCGGGATCGGTGTCCGATGTTCCGTGTTTTTGGTATCGTAGATGTAGAACACCATTTCCGCGGCACCTTCGATGAAGGTTTCGGCGGGCCATGCACCTGCAGCATTCAATGCTTCCCAAACTTGCTGCGTTTCGCCGGTAGCCGCGGTAATCATTACCCAATGTTCCACGGTCATTGCTGTGAGTTCAACATCGGTAAGACCGGGGATTTCTTGTGCGGTTTTGATAGCACTTCCGCCATCAAATTCCATCGCACCCCCGAATTTGCCGTCCTTACTCCAATCCGCTCCTGCGACTTCGCCGTCAAACCCGTTACCACTGTCGTCTGCGACCTCTTTTCCATCTTTGTCGAAGGAGTAGTAGATTATCAAATCTGCGTCGTTCCGAATCGCTTCAACGTTCATAACAAGCACGAAAATCGCGCCAAATGCTAACGAAAATAACAACGTTTTCATGATGACCTCCCTTTTTTAGTTTTCAGTGCGGTTTGCTACGCAACCGACAACTGATAACCATTTATTGGGTTGACTTAATATTCCCCCAGGTCGTGGTGAGTTTGCCTTGCGGTTCAACTGGGGTCAGAAACGACGTGGCATCTTGGTCCATGCTCGCCTTAATCTCGTCTGCTGAGAGGGCGCGATCCCAAAGTCGAACCTCATCAACGCTCCCGGTCCATGCTTCACCGCCCCAAGTGCCAATCGTCACCGCACTGGTATTTTGCGCAGGCGCAACTGGGTTGCCTGACTCTTCGGAGTAGGTTACCTCGCCGTCTACGTAGATTTCCACCAAACCGTTGTTATCGTCTGTGTGGGTATAGGCGAGATAGTACCACTTGCCTAATTCCAGTTCTGTGTCGTTATCAAGGATAGAAATAGTTTGATATTATGCTAAAGTTCAGAAAGCAGAAAACAACAGT
>CAZGAW010000120.1:0-15727 GCA_964523645.1 uncultured bacterium
TAAAAAGAATGATTTTTTTCTCACAACATTTGGTTAAAACAATGAAATATCCAAATTGCAGGTTGACAAATATTTTCAAATGGTGTAAAATTAGAAATGTGAGTCGAAATTTCGGTCTTCCAGCATATAGAAAAGGAGAAAATCATGGCAACGACGATTCGCCAGAAAGATGGTGTGGCAATCTTAGAACCGAGCGGGAAAATAATGGGGTCTTCAGTTTCGGAATTACGGGAGGCAATCACTTCACAAATAGATGCTTCTGATGCGCCACGCATTCTCATTAATTTTGACAGGGTCAATATGATGGACAGTTCAGGTCTCGGTACGCTGATGGGTGCCCATGTCGCCGCAACACGAAAGAAGGGGCGTATTGGTGTCATCAACGTTGGAACAAACATTAAAAATCTAATTGTTCGCAGTCGGCTTGTTAGTATCTTTGAACACTTTGAGACTGAGGATGCGGCAGTTTCGGCATTGTCAAGCGAAAGTTAAGTGCCGTAATTGAGAAAGTCCATCTATAACTGAATGGACAGTAGCGTTAGGAGTACACTATGGCAATCACCGTGTCTGAAAAAGAAGGTGTTGTTATCTTCAGGCTGAGCGGCAGAATCATCACCCCTGGTGTCAAAGAGGTTTCGGAAACTGTAGAGGAGGCACTTGCAGTGCACTCCTCACCTCCGAGACTGCTGTTTGATTTTAAAGAGGTAACTGGAATGGATAGTTCTGGGCTCGGCGTACTTATGAAAATCTATTCTGATATTCGGCCGCGCGGCGGAACTATTGCAGTAATTAACGTGAACAAACAAGTCAAGAACCTCATTGTTATGGCACGGTTAATCACCGTATTTAAAAACTTTGAAAGCGAAGAAGATGCTGTTGCTGCCTTGCTGCGTCACCCCCAGTGAGGTTCAGGCTAATTTTAGTTTTATTATAGCGCGAGATGCTTTGCCAATACTAAATGTTTGTGGATAAAGTGATACTGTCTCGCACCTATAAAGGGATGTCTCATGATAAAAAATATCCTCGTTGCTATCGGTGATACGGATTATGAAAAAAACGCCTTCGAGTACGCTGGTCAACTTGCAGTACTTTTAGGGACACACTTATCATGCGTTTTCTTTCAAGACAGCCAGCACGGTGGAAACGCTGATGTCGCCGCGACCGTTTTACGTCGAACCGAAGCGGAGTGTTCACTCTACGATTTCTTGGATTATCATGTCGAGGCTATCGCTGGCAACCCGCGACAGATGATCTGTGAACAAGCGCATTCCGCAGATCTTGTTGTTGTTGGACTTCCTGAAGATATAAGAAAACGCCGCCTCAAACTTATCCAAAGCCAAATTGATGATGTCCTGATCCATATAACGAGACCTATCATTGTCGTGCATGAACAATGCACACTGTTACGGAAAATTCTTGCTGTACATCATGGCGATACCTATTCTGACCATGCCTTAGGATTAGTCGCAGAAATTGGGGAATTAACAAAAGCTGGGATTTTAGGGCTCGCGCTTTCAAGTACACAACAGGAAGCAACCCAGATCAAACAGCAAATGGAAGCCTATTTGAAATATTATGATGTCCAAACTGACTTCCTTACGGCTCGTGGTTTTACAGTGACAAACATCTTGGAAAACGCCGAGGAGAATGATTGCGACCTTATCGCACTGAGCGCGAGTCATCACGGGAGATTGTACGAACTTGTCTTTCAAAGCACTACCCAGACTGTTGTAAAACTGGCAAACCGGGCAGTCCTCGTAACAAGATAGAGCCGCATAGCCCACGAGGTGCTTTGCCTCGCATCTTGTGGAGGTAAATATGAAGACTAAAGGCGTAACTCGCAAGCATATATTCATGGATGACACGGTTGAACCTAATGCTTTCTTAGACATCTCTACAGATATGTTTGGGTACATCAGTTGTGACGATAGTTTAGTCGTTCTCAACTCGGTGTGGCAAGAAATTCTTGGATTCACACAATCAGAACTTCAAACCCCTGAATGGCACACATTTGTACATCCGGCGGAACGCCAGGAGCTGCTTAACGAAATCGAAAAGGTGAAAACAGGCGGGCGCGGTGTTGTTACGCTTGAAATTCGATTCCAGTGCCAAGATGAATCCTATAAGTGGTTAAAATGGCGCACAACAAAAGATGCCGAAAAACAACGTTGTTACGTCGTCGCAACAGATATAACGCCGCGAAAACGATTAGAAGCGAAATTGAAAGAGAGTGAAACCCGCTTTCAGCAATTAGCGGCAAAACATGTCCAAGAAGCAGATCTGTTGCATACCTTGATGGAAAATACCCCTGACCATATCTATTTCAAAGATACAGAAAGTAGATTTATACGAATCAATCGTTCCTTAGCAGATCGGTTCGGTTTAAAAAATCCCGCAGAGGCAGTTCATAAGACAGACTTTGACTTCTTTACGCGTGAACATGCTCAACAGGCATATCAGGATGAGCAAGATGTCATTGAATCTGGGAAACCAATTGAGGGGAAACAGGAAAAAGAGACCTGGCCGAATGAACAGGATACGTGGGTATCAACGACGAAAGTCCCAATTCGAGATAGAGACGGACGCATCATAGGAACATGTGGAATTTCACGAGACATAACGGAGTACTATCGCGCCCAACAAGCCGTTGAATACGCGAGCCGCGCAAAAAGCGATTTCCTCGCAAACATGAGTCACGAACTGCGTACACCTTTGAACGCAATTATTGGATTCGCCGAAATTCTGCGGGATGAACTCGTCGGAAGCATTAACGCCGAGCAAAGGGAATGTATCAACGATATTCACATTAGTGGTGAACATTTGCTCGAAATGATTAATGACATCCTTGACCTCTCAAAAATCGAAGCCGGGAAAATGGCACTACAATTAGAGATGTTTTCTATTGTTGAAGCGGTTGAGGAAGTCAATACGATTATCACCGCGCTTGCCGTAAAAAAAGACCTCGACCTTACCTTGAAATATAACCAGAATGGTATGATTGAGGCTGACCGAGTTAAATTCAAGCAGATTTTCTATAACCTGCTTTCCAATGCAGTGAAATTCACGCCAGAAGGCGGTAAGGTGGCAACAGAACTGGAAGTTGGCCCAACGGAACTGCAAGCCGAAGTCATTGATACAGGTATAGGTATCTCAGAAGCAGATCAAGCGAAACTTTTCGCCCCGTTTACACAGATTGATACATCAAAATCTCGGCGATACGGGGGAACAGGTCTCGGTTTGGCGTTGACACACAGACTCATCATGTTGCATGGTGGCGAGATTCACGTGACTAGCCAAGAAGGAAAGGGGAGTAACTTCGCCCTGAGAATCCCTCTTCAACACCTAAAGCCTGAATCCAGCGCTCAGTCTGGTAAGGTGATATAGGACAAACGGGACATGAAGATTTGGCTCCATAACTTCGGCGCATTTCAAAACTGCTGGTTTGAATAGAAGGCAACCCGTGAAAACTGAAAAACCACCCTCAACCGAAGGACAAACAGAAACGCAAAAGCGCATCTTAGTAATTGAAGACCAAGAGTTAAACCGAAAAGTTGTGCGGATTGTCCTGCAATCAAAGGGTTATGCCGTCGTGGAAGCGACTGATGCTGTAGAAGCACTCGCAAGCTTGGAAGACGCAATACCGCAACTCATTCTTATGGATATCGCTTTACCGGGACAAAGTGGTGAAGATTTAACGAAACGAATTAAAGCCAATCTTGCGTGGGTAGATATACCGATTATTGCACTAACAGCTGCAGCGATGTCCGGTGATAGGGAACGTATCCTCAAAGCCGGATGCGATGATTATCTCAGCAAACCTATTGACATTAAGGTTTTGGTGGAACGTGTAGAGACTCATATCAAAAGGACAGAGACATGAACGAGGACGTAATTTCTGAACAGCAAGAGGGCGGGAAAGTTCTCGTTGTTGATGATGAACCCAAGAATGTCAGAATTCTCCAAATTCAACTCAACGCACGGGGATATACAGTTTATACAGCCGCGGATGGACTTGAGGCACTCCATATCGTCGAAAAAGAGATGCCAGATCTGATTTTATTGGACATCAATATGCCGAAAATGGATGGATTTGAAGTTGTTAAACGCATCCGATCCAACGAGGCAACGGAATTCATTCCAATCGTGATGATAACCGCTCTACGGGACACGCGCGAAAACCGAATTAAGTCCATTGAGGCAGGTGCTGATGATTTTATTGAGAAGCCATTCGATAGTTTAGAAGTGCTCGCCCGGGTTCGTTCGCTCTTGCGAATCAAACACTACCAAGACACACTCGCAAAATATAACACCCGCTTGCAAGAAGAACTCCAAATGGCACGGAGCATTCAGGAAATTCTGATTCCTCAGAATGGTGTGCAGGAATTATCGGGATTTCGCATTGCCTCCCACTGCTGTCCTGAAATGGCAGTTGGTGGGGATTTTTTTGACATCTGGGAAATTGCCCCAAATCAACTCGGTGTTTTCATCTCTGACGTTATGGGACACGGGGTTTCAGCGGCTTTCGTAACAGTCTTTATTAAAACGATTTTGGCGGAATTCCAACAGCAAGTCAAAGATAATCCAGGATACCTTCTTGAAATATTAAACACCCGCTTCAATGATTTGATTAGCTCACGACTGTTTATGTTTGCAACAGCCTTTTGCGGTATCATTGACCTTGATAAAGGTGAACTCATCTGTGCCAATGCTGGGCATTCATTCCCATTTCTGTATAACCCACATCAACAAACATATCAGGCGATCGGTGATCAAAACACCGGAAATGGATTAGGTATTTGGCGAGATTCGGTTTATGAAACGATACACTATCCGTTTGATCCGTTAAGCAGAATGTTTCTTTATACCGACGGTGTATACGAAGCGAAAAACCCAGAAGGTGAAGAGTTTACAATAGATCGCCTCCAAAAATTAATATGTGCGTGTAGAGAAAAATCTGCGGCGGAACTCATTACGAGTGTTTCTGAGGCTATTGATGTCTTCACCAATAACTGCCCGAAAGACGACGACCTAACGCTTATCGCCATTGAAGTTTCAAGGGAAAATTAAAGCTTGCCGTCTCTCGGTTTTGAAAAACGAAAAACAACTCGGACATCGGTTCCACCTACCTCGTTCGGCTGCATCTCATGTTTGTCGGCGAGAGACTTAATGATGAAAATGCCGTGTCCTCTTTCACTACTCGGAGAACGGTCCATCTCAATTTCCGAGAGTCTTTCATGTGTTAGCCAACTTTTTCCGCCTGCCTGTCTCGACCCGGTATCCCTTACTAAAATCTCAAGGGTATGAGCATCGATACTGATATATAATTTGACACCAACTGTAGCATTAGCGGAACCGTGGTGTACCGCATTACTACAGGTTTCGTCAAGTACCAGTTGAATGTCTGCTACCCGTTTCCTGGAGAATCCGAGACTTTGTGCAAGGTTCCCAACAAACGCCCGAACAGGTTCTATATAAAAAGCATCACTCGGAATTTGAAGTTGAATATCTGCTTGCGCCATGTACTAAGTTTACTTTTTTAAAACGCTGCGAGGGCACTGTTTTCTGATTCGTAGATTTCGACGACGCTGGAGGCACCGATGAGATTAAAGGTCCGTGTTAAGTTATCCGCAAGCGCGCAAATTTTAAGGTCGCCACCATTCTGACGAAGCCGCTTTGCTACACCCACCAGAGCACCCACAGCCGTGCTATTTATATGACTTACCTGACTAAGATTGACAACAACCTTTTCAACTTTCTCTGCTAAGAGTCCCTCAAGCATTTTCCGTAAATCAGAGGCTGCGTAACTACTCAAGTCTGTTTTTATTTCAATTACTTTGATACCGGATTCTTCCCGGAGTTTCATTAATTTTGTTGAATCCATAAAAATCACCTCTCATAGATTGAAACCAGTCCCGAATCAAGGACTCATTTTGACATTTTATCTTAAATCAATAAAAAAATCAAACAAAATTCTATGTTTGAACCCGAACTTAGAGAAGTGTTCTTCGATAGAAGGTCTTTCTCAAAACTAAATTGTACAGGTAAAAAAAAATTATTGTTGATTTTCTTTATGCATTTATGATATACTATTATGTAACCGATTTGAAAGTGCGAAAAGCACTTTGAACATAAGGAGGAACTGGCGGATTAACGCGGTTGCGCGTTTTTAAATGGACCAGGTATCTTAATGAACAACGAACAGGCACATACAAATGCGTCCACTGTTGATGTGGAAGAAGAGAAACACTCAACTGAGGACTCAGTTGAAATGAATCAGGAAGTGGCGAGCGAAACAGGGACTCCAGAAACTGCAGAAGCAGCCCCTGCAACCAACACAGACGCTGAGGAGCATGAAGAAGTCACAAATAATGAAGTGGAAGTGGCGGCTGACGACACCAATTCTGAAGAAGCAACAACGTTTACCGATGAAAATGCATCTGAAGAGGTGACAGAGGAAGTTGATAGCAGCGCTGATTCCGAACAAACTGACGAAATTGTATCCGAAGAGGCGGTAGATGTCGCTGATACCGATACTGAAGAAGTCGTAACGTTCGCTGCCGAAAATGCCCCTGAAGAGGGAACAGAAGTAGCCGTTGCGGATGCGGATGCTGAAGAAACGGTAATGTCCACCGATGAAACCGCCTCTGAGGAGGCGGAGACAGCGGCAGCACCAGAACCAATGAGTCCGGAATCCCTTGAAGAAGCGTATGATAATTCGATCAAGGCATTTACAGATGGCGAAATTGTTAAAGGGGTTGTTGTTGATGTCACCCGCGATGAGGTAATGATCGACATCGGCTTTAAGTCCGAAGGTTATATTCCAGCATCAGAATTCGATGCCGGACAAGACGATCTGCCTGCTGTTCAGGCGGGCGATGAAATTGATGTCTATATCGTACGGCGCGAAGACTCGGAAGGACAAATAGTCCTTTCGAAAAAGATCGCTGATCAAACACTCATTTGGGATGAAATAGCGACTGCATACGAAACGGGAGCACCCGTCAAGGGGCGTATCACTGAACGGATTAAAGGCGGGTTACGAGTGAGCGTTGGATCCCTGCGAGGCTTCTTACCCGCTTCGCAAGTTGAATTGCGACCTATCCAGAACCTTGAACAGTATGTAGGACAAACGCTTGATATGAAGGTTATCAGCCTGAGCAAGCGTCGGCATAATATCGTTTTATCGAGACGCGCATGGTTGGAAGCTGAACTTGTCCAAAAACGTTCAGAGGTGCTCAATACACTTGATGTTGGTCAACGTGTGACGGGAGTCGTGAAAAACATCACCGCTTTTGGTGCTTTTGTTGACCTTGGCGGCGTTGATGGTTTACTTCACAAAACGGATATGGCGTGGAAGCGAATACATCATCCTTCCGATGTCGTCTCTGTTGGAGAAGAAATCGAAGTTCAAGTTATTGGTATCAATCAAGAAAATGAGAAAATCTCTTTAGGTTTGAAACAGAAGACTCCCGATCCATGGGCAGACATTGAGGAAAAATATCCCGTCAGCTCTACGGTTCGCGGTGTTGTTGTTAATATCGTCAACTACGGGGCGTTCCTACAACTTGAAGAGGGTGTTGAAGGCTTAATTCACGTTTCGGAGATGGCGTGGACTCGCCGCAACGTTGCACCCTCGCGGATTGTCAATAAGGGTGACGAAATTGAAGCCATTGTGCTTGAAATTTCAAGGGAGGACAAACGTATTTCACTTGGGCTCAAGCAGCTTCAACAAAACCCGTGGGAACTCTTGGAAGAAAGGTCTCCTATTGGTAGCAAGATCACCGGACGTATCCGAAATTTAACGAGTTTTGGTGCTTTTGTTGAAATTGAGCCGGGAATTGACGGCTTAATTCATACCTCGGATCTCTCGTGGACCAAACGTGGTGTTGCGGCCAATGACGAACTTAAGGAAGGTAGTGAGATTGAAGTAGTTGTGTTACAGATTGATGCCGCCGAACGTCGGGTTTCATTGGGGCTGAAGCAAACACAGCCTGATCCATGGGCAGAAGTACCCGAGAAGTACAAGGTCGGTTCCGTTGTCCGAGGGACAGTTGTCAATCTCACCAGTTTTGGAGCATTCACCAAACTTGAGGAAGGCATCGAAGGCTTGATTCACATTTCTGAACTCGCTGACCGACGGATTGAAAAACCGGAAGAAATCGTTTCCGTAGGCGATGAGTTGGATTTAAAAGTGATTAATCTGTCTCCAAAAGATCGACGCATAGGGTTGAGCTTGAAAGCACTTCTTGCCGAGCAGGAACGTGCTGTGACACCTGAAGAAGAACAGCCAGTAAGAACCCGCCCCGAGCGCCCCTCTCGATCACGGCGTGAACGGGAACAGCGTCGGCAAGCACCCGCACGCGAAGAGACTGTCACCACACTCGGGGCATTGCTCAAAGAGGAAATGGGTAAGTCGAACGCAGAGAGCTCTGAAAACGCTGAGAGTGTGGAGATTCCAGAGGATATAGCGAACGCAGAGAGTTCTGAAAACGTCGAGGATGTGGAGAACTCCGAGGACATCGCGAATACAGAGGACGCTGAAAATTAATTTCTTTGTATTTTTATCCGATATTGGGTTCAAACTTTCGAGGCAGAGTCGCGAATATAAAACGGAAATCTGCTATAGCGTGCTTCTACATTTTAAATGTAGAGGTGCGCTTTTGCGCGCGTTTTTATTATTTCAGCCGCATGAGTGGGTCCATGTGCCCACCTATCCTTTCTTGCACAGAAGGCTCAACGAAGCACGGAACCTTTGATCCACAAGACAGAGCGAAAATAGATACGTAGATTAGGAGACATGGAATTGAGCAAAAATTTTCTGTTTACGTCCGAATCTGTCACTGAAGGACACCCGGACAAAATCGCAGACCAAATTTCTGACGCGGTCCTTGATAACATATTCACAACCGACCCAATGGCGAGAGTCGGCTGTGAAACCTTGGTCACAACTGGACTCGCGATCATCACTGGTGAAATCACGACGACAGCAGACTATGATGCACAGCAGATCGCACGGAAAGTAATAGCTGATATCGGTTACACTGATATTGAATACGGCTTTGATGCTGAACGGAGTGCTGTATTGAGCATCATTGATAAACAATCGCCTGATATTGCAATGGGTGTAAATCCTGGCGGGGCAGGTGATCAAGGAATGATGTTTGGATACGCATGTACCGAAACGCCGGAACTCATGCCATTGCCGATTACCCTCGCCCATCAATTAACCCGGCGTTTGGCAAAAGTTCGGAAAGAACGCACCGTCCCTTTTATCCGTCCCGATGGCAAATCTCAAGTAACAGTGGAATATGTAGACGATAAGCCTAAGGCTGTCACGACAGTTGTTATTTCTTCACAACACGATCCTGATGTCGTGGATAACGAACTACGCGAAGCAATCATTGAAGAAGTTATCAAAGAAATCATCCCTGAGGATCTCCAGAGTCCAGATATTAAATATCATATCAACCCAACCGGACGGTTTGTGACGGGTGGTCCGCAAGGTGATGCCGGGTTAACTGGACGGAAAATTATTGTTGACACCTACGGCGGGATGGGACGTCACGGTGGGGGCGCACTTTCTGGAAAAGATCCGACCAAAGTCGATCGGAGTGCGACTTATGCGGCGCGACATGTTGCTAAAAATCTCGTTGCTGCTGGACTGGCGGAACGATGCGAAATCCAGATTTCCTACGCGATCGGAAAAAGAGAACCTACCTCTGTTATGGTGGATACTTTTGGTACCGGTGATGCAGAGGCTCTCACGGAATTGGTTAACACACACTTCGATTTAACACCATCAGGCATCATAGAACGGTTAAAATTACGTCAACCTATTTATCAAAATACTGCCTCATACGGACATTTCGGACGCGAGGAACCCGGTTTCACTTGGGAGGAAACCGACTACGTCGAAAAACTCCGATAGATTGGAAAAATTGAAAATACGCATAAACAAAAAGGAAAGTAATGAACTACGATATAAAAACAACAGAGCTCGCATCAGTTGGTAAGCAACGAATCGACTGGGCAAACCGATTCATGCCTGTTCTGGATTCTATCCGCGAACGATTTCAAAGTGAACGCCCGTTAGAAGGATTGCGAGTCGCAGCGTGTCTGCATGTCACAACTGAAACAGCTAACTTGATGAAAACATTGAAGGCAGGGGGTGCCGAGACGGTTGTTTGCGCTTCAAA
Source organism: uncultured bacterium (assembly GCA_964523645.1). GTDB lineage: Bacteria > Poribacteria > WGA-4E > WGA-4E > WGA-3G > WGA-3G. Next base: position 10,197 of record CAZGAW010000120.1, read on the forward strand.
TCCACTGAGTACGCAAGACGATGTCGCTGCATCTCTTGTTGTCGATGAAGAGATAGGTGTTTTTGCGATTAACGGCGAAGATACAGAAACTTATTACAAACACATTGATGCCGCACTCGATTTTCAACCGACTATTACCATGGATGACGGGGCTGACCTCGTTTCGAGACTGCATTCTGAAGAGACAAACCCTGCTTTAGTGGAGCACGTCGTTGCAGGAACGGAAGAAACAACCACCGGTGTTATACGGCTCAAAAGTATGGCAACCGAGGGTGTATTGAAATATCCGATCATCGCTGTGAACGACGCACGGACGAAGCATTTTTTTGATAATAGATACGGCACTGGCCAAAGCACATTGGACGGTATTATCAGAGCAACGAATCTACTCATTGCGGGGACCACAGTTGTCGTCGCAGGCTATGGTTGGTGTGGCAGAGGGGTTGCTAACCGGGCACGCGGCTTAGGGGCAAACGTTATTGTGACGGAAGTCACCCCTTTAAAGGCACTGGAAGCGGTAATGGATGGTTTTCGGGTAATGCCGATGCAGAAAGCCGTTCAGGAAGCAGATTTGGTTGTGACGCTTACAGGCGATATCCACGTTCTACGTCAAGAACATTTTGAAGCTATGAAGGATGGCGCGATTATCGCGAACTCCGGTCACTTCAATGTTGAAATTGACATTCCAGCACTGGAAAAATTAAGCGTCCATAAAGGGAAAGCGCGTCCTTATGTGGATCTGTACACCCTCGGAGATGGCAGGAAACTCTATCTTGTTGGCGAAGGTAGATTGGTAAACTTGGCTGCTGCTGAAGGGCATCCAGCGAGTGTTATGGACATGAGTTTCGCGAATCAGGCACTGTGTGCTGAGCATATCGCTAAAAATCAGGATAACCTTGAGAATCGGGTATATGATGTCCCGGAATTTATTGACGAGACCGTAGCACAACTCAAGTTGCAAGCATTTGGCGTTGAAATTGATACACTCACAGCAGAGCAGGAGAAATACCTCAACTCGTGGGAAATGGGAACTTAGTGATGTTTTTTCCAGAACTGCTTCAGTTATTGGTACGAGCTTAGATTTTGCTCTTTTTCAGAGGCACCTATGAAAAAATCAGAGATCCTGGAGGGAGTGATATTGCTCCTGTCGGCAGTGTTATTACTACCGATCTGGATGGCATCCTCTCAACAGATACAACTTCCGCCGACGTTGTTAAAAGTGTTGAGTTTCTTGCAATACCCCGTCATCATCGTACTTAGTGTCATTTTTGTTCGTCGACTGAGACGGGTTATCCGCGCGTTTCGAGAAAATAAGAATAGACCTGGTCCTTTTTAATCTTCAATGGAGTCGAATCTACGCTATACATTCAGAAGGCAAAGGTTTTAAAATATGGGAGTTTTGGTCGTTGGGACGGTTACTTTAGATACAGTTGAAACGCCGCGTGAACGGGTTGAAGACGTACTAGGTGGTTCTGGGGTCTACGCTGCTGTCGCCGCGAGTTTTTTTGGCAACCCTGTTCGGCTTATCGGTGTCGTTGGTACTGATTTTCCACACGCTTACATAGATTTTCTTGACACCCGAGGCCTTGACCTTCAAGGGTTAAAACGGGTAAACGGCGGCAAATCATTTCGATGGGGTGGTCGCTATTCCAAAGACTTTAACGTACGAGATACGCTCTTTACAGAATTAAACGTTGTTGCCGATTTCCAGCCCGTTTTGCCTGAAACCTACAAAGAAACCCCCTACCTCTTTTTGGCAAATAACCCGCCCCGTTTACAATTAAGCATTATTGAGCAGGCAACCCAACCGAAACTGATTGTCTGTGACACGATGGATTTTTGGATTAATGAAGAGCGAGAGGCGTTAGAGACACTCTTGGCACGCGTGGATATCCTTATCTTGAACGATAGTGAGGCATTACTGTTCACTGGTGATTCTAATTTGATGCGAGCAGCACAGATGATCCTACGTTATGGTCCGAAGCGCGTTATAATTAAGAAGGGGGAACACGGCGCAATCAGCGTAACGGAATCATCCTTCTTTAGTACGCCAGCGTATCCACTTACACAAGTAACAGATCCCACAGGAGCAGGCGATAGTTTCGCGGGTGGTATGTTGGGGTACCTTGCATCTACTGGAGATACGTCCGAGGAAGGAATACGCAGCGCAATGGTGTATGGCACAGTTGTTGCCTCTTTTAACATTGAAGATTTCAGTATCAATAGACAAAAAGATGTACAGTTTTCAGAGATTTCATCGCGATATCGTGAACTTCAAGAAGCCGTTCGTTTCTAATGTAAGCTGTGAATTGCTCTATCGTACGCTGCTTCAGCGGATTCCATCACCATTTCTGCGAGGGTGGGATGTGCATGCACTGTCCCTGCTATGTCCGCTGCGGTCGCACCCATGCGAACCGCAACAGCGGCTTCATGAATAAGCGTTGAAGCGTGGGCACCCACGATATGGACACCAAGAATATCTCTGCTATCGGCATCAGAAATGGTCTTAACAAACCCATCTGTCTCGCGTAGTCCCAGTGCCTTCCCATTTGCGGCGTACGGAAATCGTCCTACCTTCACTTCATAACCTTCATCCGTTGCCTCTTTTTCTGTCATGCCGACATGCCCAATTTCAGGTAAGGTAAAAATACACCACGGAATAACCTGATAATCCATCTCAGTGCTGTTACCGAGACAGTTTTGGGCCGCAACCTTCCCCTCTGCCGAGGCAACATGTGCTAATAGATACCGACTGGCGACATCCCCAACGGCATAGATACTTGCAACGTTCGTTTGCATTTGGGCATCCACGACGATTTTCCCGCCGTCTGTGCGAACGCCAACCTTTTCCAAACCTAATCCATCTGTATTGTAGCGTCTCCCAATCGAGACAAGCATTTTTTGTGCCGTCAATTCTTCGCCGGATTCAAGTACTGCTGTGACATCCGTATCTGATTTTTTGACTTGGGTAAGCTTCGCATTTGTGTGAATAGTGATCCCTTTCCGTTTCATGAAAAGTTGGATATGTCGGATAACCTGAACATCTTCAGTCGCTAAAATTGTAGGAAGGAGTTCTAACACAGTCACCCGGCAACCGAGTGCATTAAAGATAGAAGCAAATTCACACCCTGAAACACCACCCCCAACGATCAGCAGGCTTTCAGGGAGTTCTGTAAGTTCGAGAATACCCGTTGTGGTTAAGACCTGGCTCTCGTCTATTTCAAAAACGGGCGGTTCTGCAGGTTCAGAACCTGTAGCAATGATAATATTTTTTGCGTGTATTTGTTCGGTTGTGCCATCAGGTTTGTTGATGACAATGGTATTTTTGTTAGCAAGTGTTGCAGTTCCGTTGAAGGTATCAACTCTGTTTGCCTTCAGCAGTTGTGCAATGCCGCCTTTGAGTTGCTGGATGACCGAAGTCTTATGAGTCAATACCTGCCGATAGTCAATTGTTGCCTCCCCGTTGATATTCACACCGAAAGCAGATGCTTCTTGAACCTGTGTCGCCAAGTTGGCAACTGCGAAAAGTGTTTTCGTTGGAATACACCCGCGATTCAGACAGGTGCCACCCCACGCTCCCTTTTCTAGCAGGCAGACACTCCCGCCAAGTTGCGCCGCTTTAATAGCTGCGACGTAACCCCCTGGGCCCCCACCGATAATTCCGACATCATACGTAGCCATAACCGCTCCTATTTTACGAGATACATTTGATTTTAACACAAAAACGGCGGGTTGTCAAATTCAGAAGGTTCGTCTTGGGGCGATGAAAAATAAAAAAGGCGATTGTGTTCCAGTCTTCTAACCGGTATCTACAATCGCCTCTATATTTGTAGTGTGATAATTTCCACGATAGCGTGAACCTCCGAAAATTTTTATTCTCTCAAACCGAGGTTTTGCCCCGCGTTTGTCAGTTTCAGTCTCACCTGTTTCACCAGAGTTGACTGACACGCGCTTCAGAGATTGTCAAGGTCTTAGCAATCTCGCAATTCTGTTGATTCTCACGGAGGTAAGCGAAGATGTCTCGTTCGCGGGGTGTCAGTATTTTCAGGAGTTTCGGCAACGCAGTCGCAAAACTGATGTCCCGAACGAGTGCTTCCTCAAATTCAGCGTGAGGGGCTGGAATCTCCCATAATCGTCCGACCGCCTGATTGACTTGGGCATCCCGATCTTCAGACGAATCCGATTCGCCATCAAGACCGGGGACTTCACGAGTGCTATGCGTGAGTTCCCTACTTTTTTCATCCATCAAGGCACCACAGATACGTGGACGGATAAAGGTTCCGAAACTCGCGCCACTCTGATGTGTTGGATTGAACGCAGGTCCCTTTTCGATGAGGGTTAAGGAAGCGATTTGGAATAAATCGTCTCAGAGCTCGAGGTGTTTCGGTGCCGCGGACGCTATGCACGTCGCACATTGACGCAAATCCGGTAAAAGTGGTTTTACCATTTCATCCGTGGGACGAAAAATCCCTTGATGCTTGTAACGTGGGCATTTTATGCCTTTCAGTTGACATCTCAATTTCATGAATCGACCCTCCTATTTGGTGGAAAGAAGGCTTGTCCTGCGTCCATTCAAGAATTAGATACCAATATTTGCTATGGTATTCTATTATACCTTATTTTAACGGGAAAAGCCAAAACTAAAATCAGAAACTTTCACTTTTTGATGGAAGAGCACGCTCTTAACGTTTCAGCTCCTTCCGGATGTAATACATTAGATTAACATCTCCTTGTATGTTGCGTAGACTTTTATCTCGTTCCTGTGATATGGATGTAACGCATTAAATACCTGTTACATCACACCTTACACTCACTCGGGCCCCCTCGTGCCCAAATGCTGCAGAGGCCCTCATAGCCTTACCACCGGCTAGATTTGCAGGAATGGTGTTGCTATCCGATACAGTCACGGAGTTTTCAGGGTGATTCCGACCCACCATAATGTCATGCCCTTGTCCGACTCTGGCTTTATCGGGAACCTTAACCCAGGCATTGGCTCTTCCATTGAGATTTATGTCCACAATTTGGCTTGTAGCGTCTGCGTAATAATAGGCTACTAGTTGCTGATTCGCATCCGTGTAAACAGATAGACCTGCATAAATACCAACGTAACCAATCCGATTTCCATTCTTATCGTGCATATATCCGTTCAGCCAAACGGCTGCCGCTCTGTTTTCCACATCTACAAACACATTCTCATATTTCTCTTTTAGGTCGGCGCTTGCTGAAGTGGATATCCGGGGGGCTCCGATGGCTTTTGAAAGCATCATACTCGCAAGAACGAATCCGCCAATCAGCAGTGCTATCGCGAGTCGGGTTTTGGATTTGATTTTTCGCATTTTCGTTCTTCTTTTTCATCTGTGGAGTTTGTGCATAGCCCACGGATTGGGCTTGACAATTCTTGATTGTGTAGGATCGAAGTCACCTCGTTCCTATCTAATTTTCGCTTGGGGAAAGTCTCGCTTCCCCTTATCTATTAATATAACCTAAGTTGCCACCTATAAAAAAGTTGTAAATCCATGGGATATCCTTTA
>CAZGAW010000121.1:0-15045 GCA_964523645.1 uncultured bacterium
TCGCCTTCGTCGCCGCAGCTGGAGACAAAGATTGTAGCGAGAAAGAGGCTAAGGACGAAGATAGGGATAGAAACGGAATTCACGTATTGTTTACGTGTATGTAGAAAAAATGAAGGAATCACAACAAGATTCTCCTTTTCCGAGAAATGTATGTTTTAGAAAAAAATATCGTTGTTTCGTATATAGAATACCACGATACAAAGGAGATGTCAAGATGAAAATTTTGATTAACACCGATATTACATTGGAACAACAGCAGCAAATCGCGTCGGTTTCTGATGACCTTTCGCTCGTGTCTCCACAGAATTCAGAAGCGGCCCTACGCGAAATTGTAGACACTGACATTGTGTTGGGTGGATTTAATCGCTCACTTTTTGAGAATGCGAAACAACTGAAATGGGTGCAAGTACTTTCTGCTGGTGTGGACGGCTTGCTATTTCCCGAATTTGTCAAGAGTGATGTTATCCTGACGAGTGCGAAAGGGTTCGTCGGACCGCATTTGGCGGATCAGACATGGGCTTTAATCCTCGGTCTATTGCGGGGTGTCGGACGCTCGGTGCGTGAACGGACCTGGGATAACCGCATGTCAATCCGTCTGGCAACGTGGGAATTAAGCGAGAGAACGTTGGGGATTGTTGGTCTTGGTGGAACAGGCATCGACGTTGCGCGCAGGGCACAAGGGTTCGATATGCGCGTCATCGCTGTTGATCCAGAAACGGTCGAAGCACCTTCGTTCGTTCACGAGGTCTGGCAGATGGATCGGTTCCACGATCTTCTTTCAGCGTCAGATGTGGTTGCTATCTGCGCGCCGCTGACTCCAGAGACTCACGGTATGTTCGACGATGCAGCATTTGAACGGATGCAATCGCACGCGCTGCTTATTAACGTCACGCGCGGTAAGATTGTAGACGGACCGGCACTGCTTCGTGCACTCACATCCGGGAGCATCGGTGGTGCGGGGTTGGATGTCACCCCCGAAGAACCGTTGCCTGAAGACAGCCCGTTATGGGACCTACCGAATGCGATTGTTACACCACACGTTGCGGGTGGTTCACCGATCCGCTTGGACCGGTCAGTTGGACTTTTCTGTGATAACTTAGAACGACTTCTCGTTGGCAAACCGCTTCTTAGCGTGATTGATAAAGAAAAGGGATATTAGAAGTGAACTTGGGCTGTAGACGTGGGGATAATGCGTTCAGATTATTCCTTTGAACGCTTGATAGTACCCCATGTCACAGCAAAGTTTCAACTTTAGTCAAGGTCAGCAATTTTAACGAGTTGTTTTCCGATATTGCCGCCTTTTAGCATGCTAATAAACGCAGCGGGTGCGTTTTCAATACCGCCTTCTTCGATCGTTTCACGGTATTTCAATTTGCCCTGCCGTACCCATTCTGCCATCTGAACGAGTCCTTCCGTATGCTGATCAGCAAAATCAGAGACGAGGAAACCTTCAATTCGGGCGCGCTTGGTAATCATGTACCAGAGGAAACGGGGACCCGTCTCCGGCTTCTCTAAGTTATACTGTGAAATCTGACCACAGATGACGACACGCCCCTTAATTCTTAAATTGGGAAAAACGGCATCCGTAATAGCACCGCCGACGTTATCAAAATAGACATCGATGCCATCAGGAAGCAGTCTTTGGAGTTCTTCGTGATAATCAGAGACCTCTTTATAATTAAAAGCCTCATCAAATCCGAGTTCATCAACGATATACGCGACCTTTTCATCGGTCCCCGCGGAACCGACCACCCGACATCCTTTGATTTTTGCAATCTGTCCGACGACGGAACCGACGGCACCAGCAGCACCAGAAACAAATACCGTCTCTCGCTCCTGAAGTTTTCCAACCTCGAGCAAACCAAAGTAGGCTGTCAGCCCGGGCATGCCAAGAATTCCTGCTCCAGTTGAGATAGGGGCAATTATCGGGTCAATCTTCCGTAAGCTATCGCCAGCAGCAACACCGTATTCTTGCCATCCGATACCGGTGTTGACGACGTCACTGGCTTTAAAATTTGGGTGCTTCGACGCAACAACTTGCGCGATAACACTACCTACCATGACCTCGTCAATCTCCACGTTAGCGGCATAAGATTTCGCGGCATTAATTCGTCCCCGCATATACGGATCAACCGAGAGATAGATAGTCTTTACCAACACTTCCCCATCTGCAGGTGTTGGAATCGGTACCTCAACCAAGTTGAAATCTGATTCTTTTGGGTACCCTACGGGTCGGGAGGCGAGGGTAATTTGGCGATTCATTTTAACGTTTCTCCTTTTTTAATAGCCGCCAGCCGTCGGCTTTCGGCTGTCAGCAAAGCGGTTTTCGATATACCAAACATCTCTTGTAATACTGTTTTGAAAAATAAATATCGGATTGATGACTTTCTGAAGGGCTACACGGTGGCACAAACTGGAAAGTTTGTGCTACAGGTTTCCCATTGAAAGGTATTCAATAGGACTTACGCAATTTTTCCATGAACCACTACTTATTGCGTCATTGGCGAGGTTAGGAAGGCTACGTAAGTCCTGATTCAATTAGAAACGGTATAACTCTCACCGGGGAAGCAAACTGTCGACCAACACCTATCTATGCGCGTTGTTAGTCTCTGTGATTGAATTGTACTGGATCTTCACCGTGAACGACAATGAGTTTGTGCTCGGGGGCATCCCAATCAAAAACCTTAACAATCGGTAAGATGACCCGGACGGCTAAACCGATGCGCCGTTTATCGGAGCGATTCGCTTCCGAGTGATGTAAGGTGCGCTCATTAAAGAGGACGAATTCACCGGGTTGCATTTCAAGATTGACGATAGCGCTGGTGTCAATGAATTCGAGATCCCCCATTTGATTGAATGCCATATCCGAGGTTGCTTTCACGTGTGGGACCACTTTTCGATGTGAGCCGGGAACGATCTGAAGGCAACTGTTTTCTAACGTTGCAGAATCGACAGCAATCCACGCAGAAATAATAATGGGTGGTTCAAGGGGCCAGTAGTTGAAATCTTGATGCCACGGAATTTCTTTGGCGCCTGGTTCCTTGATGAAAAAGTTTGTCCGCCAGAGCAGAAGATCGGGACCGTAGAGCGACGCCATCCGTTTGATGATAGCCGGATGCGTGGCGAGATTATGAATTAACGCAGCGTCAAGATGACGGTTATGCGCCAATTGGTTGTGATCCGGCGGTGCAGTCTCAAGGATATTTTCGATTTCCGGATGCATGTTGAACATCTCTTCAGAACTACAAAGTTTGTAAGGTCCGAGGTAGCCCTGCCGCCAAAACTGTTCCCTCTCCTCGGTGCTTAATGCGTGATTTCCGTTCTGCATATTTTAATTTTTCCTTGCGGTTCGGTCAGGTAGGTTGGACAACTGAAGTGCCTTTCCGTAGACCTGCAGAAACACCCTATCAAAAACCCTGCTCCGTTGTTGCAGGCTACGGGTTTTGATATTATCCTAACCTAAAGTGCTAACTTGTAGCATAGCCTGTTAGGCTGTGCATCTTCGGACACATCTTAATTTTATCTCGCGGAGAAACAACAAACGTCCGTCCTATTGAATCAAAACCTCTTTACTGACGGCTAATCGCTATTTTTCCTCATTCCTGACAGACATGTACTTTAACCGCTCCGGAGCTTTTATCAGCAGACACACGGAACGCTTCGACGATCTCTTCGAGTGGGTAGTAGTGTGTCACTAATTTTGTCGCATCAACCTTACCGGAGTCAATCAACTCAATTGCTGCCTCAAAGTCGGTCTCCATCCCACTATAACCGTAGCAGTTAGATCCTGTAACGAATGCTTCTGACCAGACGATCTTGGAAAGATCCACTTCAAGCGGTTTGTAGTATCCTGCGACGAGGACAACAGCCCCTTGTTTCCGAACGATATTCATAGCGGTGTCAAAGTTGTCTCCACCGCCCACGGTTTCAACCACTGCGTCAAAACCGATGCCGTTTGTGACATCCTTGACGTATTCTTGCACGTCGGTGTTGCTGACGTTTACGACATGATCGGCACCGAGTGCTTTTGCCAGTTCTGCTTGTTGCTCGTACTTGACAGTAATCAACGTCTCTTTCACACCAGCGGCGACTGCATCCGCTAAAGCGAATTGTCCGATAGTTCCACCGCCGATAATTGCGACTGTGTCTCTGGAATTGGCACTTGTCCGTGCGATAGCACGGTGTGAAACAGCGAGGGGTTCGACGAGTGCGCCCTGCTCAAACGTCATGTCCTTTGGTAATTTAAACAACCCAGACTGGTGCGTTGCCGTATATTCGGCGAACCCACCGTGCATACTTGGAGAGATCCCGCCTCTATTGAAGCAGAGGTTATACTGCCCGGTTTCACAATATTTGCAGGTGCCGCAGTGCGAAAAACATTCCACAGCAACTCTATCGCCGATGTCAAACTTTGTCACACCATCACCGAGTGCCACGACCACGCCACATGTTTCATGCCCTGCAGCATACTCATGGGATTGCCCCCAATGCCCAAAGTAGCTATGCAGGTCACTTCCACAGATACCGGTCTGCTTTGTGTCAACGAGTACAAACCCCGGAGGTGGTTCGTTCCGTTCGACTTCACGAATTTCAATTTCTTCAATGCCTGTGTAGATAGCGGCTTTCATTTTCATGAGAATTCTCCCTTCCCACGATGGGGTTTCGCTCCGATTTTCCCGCTTCCGATTAACGATTAGGGATCCTTTATAAAATCGGACTTTCGACAATTTTCAACAACAGTTATAATCAAATCTCTTGACAGCACACGCCAGTACTTAACTATTTTTTACACGTAGGCGCGAACATTTGAAGAATAGCCCGTTTATCAGATTTTCCAACACTTGTTTTTGGGATTTCATCAACAACGATAAATCGGTCAGGGATCCAGAATTTCGGAAATTCTGGGATGAGATGTTGTCTGAGGGTGTTAGCGATGTCCATATTGGTGCGGTTAGAAACGGTGTCTACTGGTGTGAGGACGACAACGGCGAGTGGACGTTCACCCCATTTTTCGTTAGGCACACCGATAACCGCTGCTTCAAGGACAGACGGGTGCGTTAGCAGCGCGGTTTCTAAGGCAACACTTGAAATAGACTCTCCGCCACTTCGGATGAGTGCCTTCGCGCGGTCCACGATCTGCACATAGCCTTCTACATCAATGGTAGCAATATCTCCTGTGCGTAACCAGCCGTCGGTTGTGAAATGTTCTTCAGTAGGTTCAATATTGTAGTAACGACGCGTTGTCCATGGGCTTCGCACTTGCAGCTCGCCGATTTCCTCGCCATTCCAAGGGAGTTTCTTGAAACCGTTAGACGTTTCAGTTGCGAGACGGAGTTCAACCCCCGGTACCGGTCTACCTTGCTTCGCTTTAATTCGCCATTTTTCAGTATCCGACAAATTTTTATGTGCATGGCGTAGTTTTGAGAACGTACCGGTTGGGGACATCTCCGTCATTCCCCAAGCGTGGCAGATTTCAACACCGAGGTTCTTTTCGTAGACTTTAATGAGTGCAGGCGGTATTGCTTCTCCTCCGACTATCAATCGTCGCAACGAAGAGATGTCCTGCTTCCTTCTGTATAATTCGGGATAAAGTTTTGCCCAGACTGTTGGAACGCCTGCAGCGACAGTGACCCCTGTCTCGGCAATGAGGTTTGCGAGGCACGCCGGTTTGGCGCCGGGTAGCACTATATCCGCACCAGCGAACATGGATGCGTAGGGCAGCCCCCACGCCATCGCATGGAACATCGGTACGAGAGGCATCACGACATCTGCCTCTGTTAATCCGAAGACATCCGCTTGATTGACAGCAAGCGTGTGAAGCAGCATGGAGCGATGGGTATAGAGAACACCGCGAGGCTCTCCTTGCGTCCCACTGGTGTAGCAAAGTGCCATTGCCCAGTTTTCGTCTTGGATATCCAAAGTATACACTGGCTCGGCTTCAGAGAGAAGCTGCTCATAGGAGTCGTTAGAATGCGTGGAAGCCGGATTAAATTGGATAACCTGTTTACACCGAATTTTCTTTCGCAGCTCCTCAAAGTGCTCATCAAATGCGGCATCAACAAAAATAACTTTGTCCTCTGCCTCGTCTACGATCTGTGCCGATTGGACAGCAGTGAGACGAACATTGAGCGGATGTAGCACAGCACCGAGGCACGGAATCGCATAGTAAAGCTCGAGATGTTGGTAAGTATTGGATGCATACGTCCCGACCCTGTCGCCTAACTGTACAACACCCAATTGCGAGATAGCATTCGCTAATCGCTGTACACGCTCGTACAACACAGTATAGTCGTAACTATGGAGCGTCTGGTTGGGCAGGAGTGTGGTAACTCGCTTACTACCATGTATACGGTGCGCATGCTCCAAAATCTGAGCAAGCGTCAATGGATAGTTCATCATCAAACCGTGCATGTTCTCTCGGGCCTCTCACACAAACACAAGACATTATCCGAACTGTTAAAAAACCGTCCAAACTTTCTCATGATTTTAGCATAAAAACAGAGTTTGTTGTTAAAAAAAGTAATACCTTATATTTTCACAATTTTAATTTGCATTTTACGAAAAAAATAATGCACAATTAAAATGGATGGATAAGCAAAAGATATCAGAGGATCACCGAATAAATCAGTCTCTGAGGACATCCTGCAATCTTTGTGTGTTATCTTACAATTTTCGCGCCTCCACGATAACAAAATATGTTTTTCCTTCAAATGGATGGTCTTCAAGATATAAAGCGGATATTTTTATTCATTTCAGTAAACGTAGCTCACACCTGAGTTTTAGGTGCATCACAGTACAAATATTCATGATTTCAGCGTTTTCCTAAGAAATTGGCATAAAATTTGCGTAGACTTAATAATACGAATTCAATTGAATAGAATCACTACTGAGTATATGCGTTTTTCTGATAAACATATTTGCGACGTTGATCGCGCTTATTTATCAACCGCAAATCCACATGTTGAGAATAAAAAAAGAAACGGTTTTGATTGTGCTAAGTCTTAGGTTAACAGACGTTATATACTAAAACTCACAATTATAGTAAGGTCCACAATTAACTATACACCAACGGGAAGGCGAGGTTAGAAACCTCGCCAGCGGCGGAAGGGTGCTTGTGTTTCTAAAGTGTGCATTTATTTTTAGGATTTACTATAAGTTTACACTCTCTAATGTGGCAAGGTTAGGAAACCTCGCCAGCGGGGTGGGTTTTGTGTTTTCTAAAGTGTTTACTTATTTTTAGGATCCACTATAATATAACCCAAGTTGCCACTTTATACACACATAGCACTCCTCTGGGGTGCGAGCGTTTGGGTACACCGTATTCTATAGACATATCACCCCGGAATCAACGGTATGAAGGTTCTCCGTATGGCATTCCCCGGGGGTGAGGAAAATGCCGAAAAACCTCTTTGAAATCCGCAGAAATACCCAAGCAAAAACACCAGAACCTGTGAGTAGCAACTTGGGTTAATATAATATTGGAGGATAAATAGTGTCAATTTCAGATAATAAGTGGTATTTCTGGTGCCTTGTCGTCATTCTGTTTGGCCTCGTGTCAGCAATACCGATGCCTGCTAGTGCTGAATCACTCAAAGTAGTTGTTCAAGATCAAAATGGAAACGCTATCTCAGAAGCAAAAGTACAAATTGGGACCCAAGAACAAACAACTGACGCATCCGGAGCAACTATGTTCAGCGACGTGACAGGTGTGCAGCCGCTGACGGTAACAGCAATCGGGTTTTCCAGCAAACGCATCAATACCAGTGCTGGGCAAACCGAAGTAATAGTTACGCTTGCTCCCATCCAAACGATTGAATCCGTTGTAGTTGTCGGAACCCGTAGTATAGGCAGGAGAGCTTTACAGGCACCTGTGCCAATAGAAGTCGTCAACAGGGAGCAACTTAGCCTTACCGGACAATCCGAAACGGGTCGTGTCCTTCAGATGTTAGTTCCTTCCTTCAATTTCTCAAGTTCAACGATTAGCGATGGTACAGATGCCCTACGTCCAGCAACATTGCGTGGCTTGGGACCGGATCAGACGCTTGTGCTAATCAACGGTAAACGTCGCCACAAAAGTGCTTTATTGCACGTTAATACATCCGTAGGACGTGGTACCGCTGGCACAGATTTCAATGCGATTCCTTCGGCTGCGATAGAGCGGATTGAAGTGCTCCGAGATGGTGCGGCTGCGCAGTACGGCTCTGATGCCATCGCAGGCGTGATTAACATCGTGCTGAAAGATGATGTTGATACGGGTGCTGCTGACCTCTACTGGGGACAAACCTACGAAGGTGATGGTGATGCCTGGAATGGTAACGCCAACTACGGTATGAAAGTCGGCGCATCCGGCTTCCTCAATCTCACGGCTGAATGGCGTGATAGAGCACGTACCAATCGTGCGGGTCTCACGGGCGAACGGCAGTACGATTGGATAGATGTAGACCAAGGTAGACCGGCAGATAATATACTTGAAATCGAAAATGATGATGGGACTGTAACCGAGAAGCCGGTATGGTTCGATTCGCGCGAATATACCTTTGAGCGGCAGAACTTCCGAATCGGGGATGCTGACTCGACACAAAAAGTTGGATTCTATAATTTCGGACTTCCTCTCGCTGAAGGTTTAGAACTTTACTCTTTTGGCGGTCACTCCTCACGTCAAAACAACAGCGCAGGTTTTTACCGAAGAGCCAACCAAGCATCTCGGACTGTTACTGAAATCTATCCAGACGGATTTCTGCCAGAAATCAACACCGATATTAGCGATACCTCTCTTGTTTTAGGTATGGCATGGATGCATGAAGCAACTGATCTAAATGTCGATGCCAGTATTAATCACGGATTGAATACATTTGACTTTTTCATTTCCAACTCCTTGAACGCTTCTTACGGTGTGAGCAGCCCGACCTCCGCAGATGCGGGTGGATTTGAACTCTCGCAAACGGCGTTCAACTTAGATGTCAACTATCCGCTTGACTATCAATCTTCATTGGTAAATCTTGCGGGTGGTATTGAATTTCGCAGAGAAGGTTACGACATCAATGCGGGTGAACCGCTTTCATGGATTAACGCGGGGCTTGGGGTACCCGGTGCTTCTGGTGGTATCCAAGTTTTTCCTGGTTTCCGACCTGATAATGAAGTCGACGAAAGTCGGACGAATATTGCGGGCTATGCAGATTTTGAATCCTACTTAAGTGGACAACCCGGTACTGGACTTCTCGTCGGTGCAGCGGTGCGTGGTGAGCAATACAGCGATTTCGGTGCGACTGTCACAGGAAAAGCCACGACTCGTTACGACTTGACGAAACAGGTCGCAGTCCGCGCTGCCGGTAGTACGGGTTTCCGTGCCCCTTCACTCCAGCAACTCTACTTCAACAACATCAGCACGCAATTCAAGGTGGATGCTGATGATATCGACGGCGATGGAAACACGACTGAGTTAGTAGCACTCGAAGTCGGAACATTCCGTAATGACAGCGATGCTGCGCGTGCGCTCGGTATTCCCGAACTGAAAGAGGAAACTGCATTCAACGTCTCTGGTGGTTTTGTGCTGAAACCGCTTGAGAAAATGTGGTTCACCGTAGATGGATTTCTCATCCAGATCGATGATCGCATCGTTCTAAGCGGTAGTTTTAGTTCTGATAAAGTTTCAGGTTTAGCCGCAGCGGGTGCGAGTAGCGCACAGGTGTTCACAAATGTCGCGCAAACCCGCACGCAAGGCGTTGATATTGCAGCGGGCTACCTGCACGCTTTCGACAATGAATCTCTTTTCAACCTGAAGGTTGCGTTGACGTGGGCAGATACTGAAGTTATCGGTGAGGTAGATGCGCCGGAAATCCTCGTTGGTCTCGAAGATACGCTCTTCCCGTCACAGGAACGCTCCATGATTGAAGAGTGGCAGCCGAACACACGGATTAACCTCAGCGCGGATTATATGATCGGTGATCTCACTATCGGTGGTGCTTTGCGCTATTTCGGGAGCTATACCGTTCAAGAAGGTAGTGGTACCGATCCAGCACGGCAGACTTACGGCGGAAAATGGCTTACCGATGTCCAGAGCAACTATCAGCTGAATGAAGGTCTTTCGCTAACGATCGGAGTGAATAATCTATTCGATCAGTTGCCTGACCTCAATGAGATTGGTCAGTCTCGCGGTGGAACGTTAACCGATAGCACAGGACAGGTCATTGTTGACTCACCTGGTGTTTTCACGTATTCGAGAAGGTCTGCGCCCTTCGGCTTCAACGGCGGACTTTACTATGCGAAGTTATCCTACAGTTTTTAGGATGCTTCCATAAAATGATATAATGTCCATAGAGGACTCCTTTTGGTAAAGATTAGCTTACCTCAATACCGCAAGGAGTTCTCTTTTTAATTGGACTGTTATTTTCTTATTAAACTTTGGACAATTTGAAGAATTCCCCTGCAATAGATTGGGACCGATAGGAATCCGAGATACCTCCTATAAGATGTGTCCTACAAATGCCGCCCCGCTGGGGCTTAGATGGAGACGGAACGTTTTTTCTACATAAATGCCGCCCCGCTGGGGCTGCGTTTTCTCTGCATGAAATCCATTTTTTTATGGGTTATCGCTCTGGAGAAAACTGAAAATAGAGAAGACTTTGAAAACTCAATATGCACGCAATACGAATTGTCCAAACTTTAGTATAACATATTACAAAGGAACTTTTGATAATGTCAATTTCAGATAATAAATGGTATTTCTGGTGCATTGCCGTTATTTTGTTCGGCACCGTATCAGTGATACCTACAATAACGAATGCTGAGACACTCAAAGTCGTTGTTCAAGATCAGAATGGGAACCCTGTCTCAGAAGCAAAAGTACAAGTTGGAAACCGAGAACAAATAACTGACGAATCCGGGGCAACTACCTTTAGCGATGTGACAGGCGCACAGTCGCTGACGGTAACAGCAATCGGATTTTCCAGCAAACGCATCAATACCACCCACGGACAAACTGAAACGGCAATCATACTTACTCCTATTCAAACGATCGAATCCGTTGTGGTAGTAGGGACTCGGAGTATAGGGAGACGTGCCTTGCAGGCTCCTGTACCCATAGAAGTTGTTAACAGGGAGCAGCTGCGTCTTACCGGACAATCCGAAACGGGTCGTGTCCTTCAGATGTTAGTTCCCTCCTTCAACTTCCCAAGTTCGACGATTAGTGATGGTACAGATGCGCTGCGTCCGGCAACGTTGCGCGGTTTGGGACCGGATCAGACGCTTGTGCTAATCAACGGTAAACGCCGTCATAAAAGTGCTTTACTTCATGTAAATAGCTCCGTCGGTCGCGGGACTGCTGGCACAGATTTCAACGCGATTCCTTCGGCTGCGATAGAACGCATTGAAGTGCTTCGAGATGGTGCGGCTGCGCAGTACGGTTCCGATGCCATCGCAGGCGTTATCAACATTGTCTTAAAAGAGGATATCGATACAGGTGATGCTAATGTTTACTGGGGGCAAACTTACGAAGGGGATGGCAATACGTGGATTGGAAATGGAAACTACGGTATGAAAGTAGGAGATTCCGGGTTTCTCAACTTAACGATGGAGTGGCGCGACAGATACCGCGCGAACCGCGCCGGACTTACTGGAACACGGCAATACGATTGGGTAGAATCGAACCCGGGCAGGCCACCTGATACTACACTTGAGGTAAAAGATGTAAATGGCAATATTATAGGTGAAAAACCGGTCTGGTTTGACCCGCGTGAATATTATTTTAATCGGAAAAATTTTCGAGTCGGAGATTCCGATGCTTCACAAAAAGTTGGGGTTTACAATTTCGGGTTGCCGCTGACGAACGGATTAGCATTATATTCATTCGGTAGTTACTCCACACGCCAAAACAATAGCTCGGGTTTTTATCGCAATGCCAAGGATGTTAGGCGTAATGTGAAAGCAATTTATCCAGACGGATTTCTCCCCGAAATTAACACAGATATTGAAGATGTCTCTATCGCGTTGGGGGCGACTTGGAACCATGTCTCAACGGACTTAAATATTGATGTCGGTCTTAATCAGGGTCTAAATACATTTGACTTTTTTGTTTCCAATTCGCTGAATGCTTCTTATGGGTCTGGCAGCCCAACGACCGCCGATTCTGGTGGATTCCGACTCAGTCAAACTGCGTTTAATGTAGATGTTACCTATCCATTTATGTATCAATCCTCACTGGTGAATCTCGCAGGGGGTGTCGAGTTCCGTAGGGAAGGCTACGGTATTCGAGGCGGTGAACCTGTTTCTTGGTTCAATGCAGGACTCGGCGCAGACGGTGCTGCCAGTGGTATTCAAGTCTTCCCTGGCTTCCGTCCGGCCAACGAAGTAAACGAAAGTCGGAACAATATCGCGGGCTATGCGGACTTTGAATCCTACCTGAGTGGACAACCCGGTACTGGACTCCTCGTCGGCGGAGCTGTCCGCGGTGAGCGGTATAGCGACTTCGGTGCCACCCTCACAGGAAAAGCAACGACTCGTTACGACTTGACAGATCAGATTGCGGTCCGTGCTGCAGGGAGTACTGGCTTCCGTGCCCCGTTACTCCAACAACTCTACTTCAACAACATTAGTACACAATTCAAGGCAGATAACAACGATACTGATGGTGATGGGGATACAACAGAGCTACTACCTTTCGAGATAGGTACATTCCGCAATGATAGCGATACGGCGCGCACCCTCAACATTCCGGAACTTAAAGAGGAGACCTCAGTTAATGTTTCCGGAGGCCTCGTCGTTAAACCGATCCAGAATCTATGGTTGACGTTTGATGCTTTCCAGATTGATATTGATGATAGGGTTGTTCTCAGCGGAAGTTTTAAAGCGGACACCGTACCTGCGTTAGCCGAAACAGGGGTTGACCAAGCACAAGTCTTCACGAACGTTGCCCAAACGCGTACTCGCGGTATTGATGTAAGTGCGGGTTATTTATACGGCTTTGACAATGAATCCGTTTTGCATTTCAAGGCTACGGCAACTTGGGCAGATACTGAAGTCATCGGAGATGTGGAAGCCCCTGGTCCTATTCTGATTGGTTTTGAGGAAGTTCTTTTTCCAGAACGAGAACGCTCTATCATTGAGGAGTGGCAACCAAACACTCGGATAAATTTCACAGTAGATTACATCATCGGCTCCCTCACGATCGGATCTGCTTTACGCTACTTCGGAAGTTATACTGTCCAAGAAGGTAGCGGAGAGAGTGCTCAGCGACAAACCTACAGTGGAAAATGGCTCACCGATATTCAAGGGGTATATCAACTCAACGAGGCTTTAGTGTTGACATTAGGGATAAACAATTTTCTTAACCAGTTGCCCGACCTAAACGAGGTAGGTCAGGCACGCGGCGGCACTTTAATAGATAGTACGGGAACAGTCATTGCGGATTCACCTGGGGTTTTCAGGTATGACCGACGTGCTGCTCCGTTCGGTTTCAATGGTGGATTCTCGTATGCGAAGCTATCCTATCGTTTCTAATTTTTAATTTTACCTTATAGTAGATTTTAGAATTACCTATACACTGTAAACAGCAAGTTTGTAGACAGCCACAAGGGCTAGCGGAAACGCTCAAGCAAAAACCCGCTACAGGATTTGAACTTATTTTCATAATTCCCTATAATGCACAGGCGTGGTTTTCAATCGCGCCTTTTTTATTGCATCTATTTGCAGAATTTGCTAAATTAGGGCGAGACTTGCATAGGACTTAAATCTATAAGGAGAAGTTACTGAATGTGCCGAAATCTCTTAATCTTTTGTGTCATGTTGCTTTTTAGTGGAGCCATTATTGCTGTGTATATCAGTTCTGTTGAAAGTCAAGGCGATATGGTACAACGCGGGAAATACCTCGTGGACACAGTAGGTGCGTGCGGGCATTGCCATACGCCACGCGCCGGTGCTGAATATAACATGGACATGTATCTCGCTGGACATCCAGCGAACGCGCCCTATCCACGCTACAATTTCAGTATGATGCAACAGGGCATTTTTATTCTCACATCCACACAAATGACAGCATTCTCCGGTCCATTTGGAACGAGTTTTTCTTCAAACTTGACCCCGGACAAAGAAACTGGGTTGGGAGAATGGACAGAGGACATGTTCATCCAAGCGATGCGTACTGGACTCCACCAAGGCATGGAAGGCAACCGAAAAATTTTCCCCCCAATGCCGACGAAGCATTACGCCCAAATGAACGATGAAGACCTGAAAGCGATTTGGGCGTACTTTAGAACAATCAAGCCTGTCAAAAACGAAGTGAGTTCGCCCTTGAATTCACGGGGTCGTCCGTATTGAAATGGTTATTGGTTATCAGTTGTCAGTTATCAGTTAAAGAAAGAAGTTAAAGAGGGATATTGTCTAACCAAACCCTCTTTTAATTGACAATTATTTATTGGAGACATTTTTCATGGCAGCAAAAAAACCTGTTCGAATCGCCGTCGTCGGTATGGGTATAGGTAGACCGAATGGAACGGCACTCGCCGAAAATCCGCGAGGCAACGTTGTCGCGCTCTGTGATTTGCTTGAAGATCGGATGAAAGACTTCGCCAAGGACCTACCGGATGAAGTTAAATTCTACACAGACTACAAAAAGATGTGCAAAGCGAAGGATATCGACGCGGTATTCGTTGGCACCCCGAACCAATGGCATGTGCCGATAGCCTTAGAAGCCGTACGGAACGGCAAACACGTGATGGTAACGAAACCGCTCGCCGATTCCGAGGAAGCAGCGCAACAACTGGTCATGGAAGCAGAGGCAGCAGGTGTCGTCAATATGATGTCGCTCTCTACGCGCTTCGGGAATGACACCCAATACCTCGGCAATCTTGCACGCGATAATTATTTCGGAGAACTCTATTACGCGCGGGCACGGAGCGTGCGCAGGAGCGGCATCCCGGCGTGGAATCTCGGTTTCATCCAGAAAGGTGGTGGTGCCTTTCGCGACATGGGGGTCCATGTGCTTGACTCGGCATGGTGGATTCTCGGATTACCAAAACCGATTGCGGTACTCGGTGCTGCTGGCGCGAAGTT
>CAZGAW010000122.1:0-15013 GCA_964523645.1 uncultured bacterium
CATTCCCACCCAAGTCAAGAACATAAATCGCGTCAAAATCTTCTGATAGATGCTTCCGCATGCCGTCAAATGCCACGCCATCGAGAAAACCGTTGTTTGTCACAAAGGCGACAATCCCTTCATCTTCAATCCGATCCGATGCCCATCGAATCGCCTTTACATAAGGATCTGAAAGTGCGTTTTTATTCGTTGCTTTGGAGGCCTGTGAATATGTCTCTCGTACTCGCCCTTCGATTGTCTCATACTTCCGATTCTTGTTGTTATCGTTTTCATTGATCTGCCCGACATTGTAAGGCGGATTACCGATAACCACAAACATCGGCGTTTGCTTCTGTTTCTCAACGCGTTCGGTATTGGCAGGCGTGAATAGCTGCAGCTGCCGTTCTTCTGCCACCTCAAATGTGTCTACGAGACAAATACCTTGATACGATGCATACCGGTTCGTTGCGGTGTAAAACTGCTGTTCAATATTCAGATTGGCGATGTAGTAGGGTAGGAGCATCACCTCGTTGCACTGGAGTTCCGGTGGATCGGCTGTATATTTCCGTTCTAACGAGATGGGATCGAGTTCTTGCATGATGCGGACGATGAAGTTACCGGTGCCAACGAAGGGATCAATGATGTTAACACCGCTGTCCGAAAGGGAACGGTTGAACTCGGTATTGAGAATATGTTCAACGCTTTTCACCATGAAATCAACGATCGGTTGCGGTGTGTAGACAATGCCGTGTGTATCGGCAACCTTGACGGAAAAACCTTGAAAAAACTGCTCATAGACGGTGTTGAGGAATCCCTGTTTTTGGGAGAAATCGGTAATCGTACTGGCGGTTCTCTCAATCGCAGTGTAGAACGGCTCCAAGGGACGAAGGAATTCTGATCGGTTCAGCGTGCGCTCGGTGAGCACGTCAATGACATTTTCAATTTCACGGGCAATAATATTTCGGCGGGTAAAGTCGGGATTATCAAAAACAGTGCGGAAGATGCGTTCTGTCAACAGATGCTGGATAAGCATCTCCTCTACGGCGGCGACAGAGAGGTTCGGATTCATTGAGACTTGGCACTGTTGATGAAAACGGGTAAACGCTTCCTGAAAATGTGGATTGTTTTGGCGTTCCGTTTCGATGAGTGCCGCCAACTCCCTGCCGAGTTCTGGTACCGTCCCCCGGAATTCAGAGACTGCGGTATGCCATGCGGAGATGTTCTCTTCCTGATAGGCGAAAAAGCCCTGCAGCACGCGGACGAGGTTTCTCGGTTCAGTAATGTCTAAGTCGAGCTGCAGTTGCCCGTGTTGATAGAGGAGCGCGTGGGTCGGAGATTGGATGACGATATTTTTCGATGGGTAGCCTGCGGCGAATTTCTTATCTGCTTCGGTGTAGAGGTCGTCTTGGGTATCTTTCGCTTCCCAGTAACCGTGTGGTAAACCGTAGGTATCGACGACTTCACCATCGGGTTGGATACGTCTGTAACCCCCCTTACCCCCCTTATCAGGGGGGAGAAGATGGACTTTTTCACAGAGGAGTGTGAGGTTAGATTGGTGACAGTAGTGTTGGAGGAGGTTTTGGAATGCGGCACGGACGGTGCCTTCATTTTCTACGCCGTGCTGCGCATACTTTTCAAGTTCGGCATAATAGGTTTTGATGGACCTGTGTGTTGGTTTGATATTGAAATCTGGCATCTATTTCTCCGGAGGTTGTTGGTGGACGGAACAATGCCAAATTATACAGGGGTTAAGGCGAAATTGCAAGGAGAATTTTGTTGTATGAAGTTTAAAAAAATAAATCGGTAATTGGGCGAGGTTACAAACCTCACCAGCGGTGGTGGGAGTTGGTTCCCTGACGAACTGTAAACATATTTTTGGATTCTACTATAAGTTGCAACGAAATTGGGCAGGTACGGGAACCTGCCCAATCAATGGAATATCGTTTAAGTATAATGGGGTTGTAACTATTATGAGAATGTATAAGCCAGATCATGACCCTATCATCCAGAAGCAGAACACTGAACAGTCCGCGTTCTGAAAGACTGCCTGGATTTAGTTATATCTGGAAAATTTGACAAGCACGCTTACCCAAAAGATGGAAAGTGCTATTAGGAAATTCATCGTGTTTTCCTTTCTCCGTTTCTCAAGATTGTTTTATATTTCTATAAAATATGATGCCATAGCTTGTAATACGCTATCTCTGTAAAAAAGTAACAAAAATCTGTGATGTTCCTCCAAACTACCAATCTACCGAATGGCTCGCGGAAGTGAGAACATTAGATTTACGTATCCGTTTCAGATTTCGCTTTGTTTTTCGCAAATGGTGGTAATAAGCGTGTTTTTTTTCTTTATAGTCGCGACGTACTTCATTGTAGACTGGGTCTTCAGATTTCCAATCCGTTCGCAATTGGTTAACCTCAATCCATTTATCACGAGCCTGTTTGTATTCAGTTTGAAGGGTTTGTAGATTGGCCATTTATTTATCGTAATCCTTCACTTAAAAGTGATGTTATATATGTTCCGTTATTACCGACTTGTAAAACGTTAGATTTTAAAAATCGTTACATCTCCGTAATATGAGACATCTCCGTAATATGAGTTTGATCGCTCTTCCTTCTATCTTTGATATGGTCTGAGGTCGGCACGTCCGCTGACCGTCAGCGGAAAGTGTTGACATTGAAACGTTCAGACCGTATAATACATCTTAAATTAATGCGGCGAAATCTAAACGGAGTATGTCCAATCTGGTGATGCGAAACTAATGAACTTATGAATCCATCCGAAAAACAGATGCCTTCTCAGGAATACGTAGCGCGATGCCGGCACCCTGAGATTCAGGCACTCCGACCCGACACGGAGAACTCGAGAGATTTGTGGATACCAACCTCTGAACAACTCCATGAACTCTTAAGGGAAAAATTGCCCTATCCTGAGAGATCGGTTTTCCGTCATACCGCAGAGGGTTGGGAATATGAGACCTATTTTCGTGAATGGGCAGCCGATTACGGTACCTATATTGATACGCATAGACAGTTCGTTGGCACCGATGCCGAAAGCGTTCTCTTGCAGGCACTGATGGTACTGCTGGGTATTGGTGAACGCTGGATGGTGTGATTGGTACGACGAAGTTTGTGACAGAGACAGGACTTACGCAATTGTAGTTTCCGTAGCACGTCTTGTGAGATCGGAACGCTCGCAAAAATATACGTTCTTCTGACACAAACTGGAAAGTTTGTGCTACAAAGAGACACAAACTATAAAGTCAGATGCTCAAAGGAGCAGACTGCGTAAGTGCTAAGAGACAAAAGAGAGGACAATATAATGACATTTGAAACCTTAATGAACACAATTAATAGTTATGGGAGGGCAGGTCTTGTCCATCTGGGCACGGTGACTGCACTTCTGAATAATACATTTGGAGATTGGCTCGCTTCACAAGGTGTAAGCCGTGTTGACCTGCTGACCGCTAAATATTTGTGGTTTACTGTGCAAGGCGAGTTAAAACAGGCACATACCGTCCCTGGAATTGAATTATATGACAGGTTCTTCGTTGTTAACAGAGATGAGGTTCACAAAAATCCAGAGGCGATAGCGGATGCGCTCAAATGCTATAGTTCAGATGGTGATGGTGCTTATGTCTGGATCGTTCCGGATGGCTACATGGCGGCACTAACGCCGGCGGAACAGGAATGGGAAGCGCACGGTGGCGGATATTTTTCGCATGAATCTATATGTATCTCCAATACCGCTGACAGAGATACATCTTGTCTCTTAGAAGTGCTTTATGAGGATCCCGCTCTGGAAAATGTTTCCTGTGAATTCGAGGTGCCAGCGCATTGTTCGGTGCATTATCGGCTTGATAAACTTAAACACGAAAACGGCGAACCGCTCATTGCCAAAGATGCTCCGGTCAGTTACAAAATCACGAGTCGAGATGCACGGATTGTCGTCCAAGGGTCCCGAATCCTAACAAGCGGCGAAAACAGCGCATTTGCCAGTTTTGGAACAGTGATGGCGTGGTGTCCACAATGATTTTATTGGAAGGCAGCTGCCTGATACTTGTAACTATTCCTTGATTTTTTTACGCCTCCATATAAAATTTTAATATCGCTCAAAGGGAGGCAAATTATGGACGTGCGAGACTATTTTGACTTCAATAGCGAAATCGATATACGCATTAAAGGACATCGCATTGCTATTCAACATGTATTGAACGAGTATCGACAGGGCATGGGAACTGATGAATTACTTCACCGCTTCCCGACTTTGTCTATGGAAAAAATCTATGCTACTATTCTCTATTACCTTGCCAACAAGGAGGAGGTAGAGGCTTACCTGACGCGCGAGAAACTTATGGATGAGGAAGCGGGAAAACTCATAGAAATGTATGGCAGAACCCCTACGCTGATTAATTGGAAAGAACGCTTGGAAGAAGCTCGACAAAGATTGATTGCCGAAGGGAAGTATCCTTTAACGTGACTTGTTGTACGGTATTTTACACCCTCTGTTTCGGGTTCCAGAACGCGCATATCACTGCAGTAATCGGAATCGCAAGCACTAAGCCCAACGTCCCAGCGAGTAATCGGACAATTTCCGCGGATACAACGCCGATACTCAAGAGCTGCGCTGGCGGCGATTTGAAAAAGTCCAGATTCGGTGCTGTAACTGTGACCACGAGTAGTAATTCCGCACCGAGATAGGCGAAGACCAATGTATTCACCATCGTTCCGAGAATATCTGTACCGACATTCAAACCCGAAGCGATAAGCCGCCATGTCGGCATATTCGGGTTTGCTTTGCGAATTTCCTCCATACTTGATGCTACCTCAATCGCACCATCAACCGCTACACCCAATACACCCATCAGCATCCCTGCCAAGAGGATTTGCACGAAATCGAACGGTGGGGTACGCGTTGCCTCTACAATGTCCGCCGAAATCGCATTCTCTATCCCAGAAAAATGGAGATGCTGCTGTGCGAACAGGACAATCAAACCCGCAACCAAGATGCCGCCCATCGTTCCAAGTACTGCCGAAAAAGTTTTCCGGCTTGGACCGATCACGAATACCAGGGACACAAACGCCACCACGCCGGAAGTCAGCGTTACAATGAATACCGCATTCGCGCCGCCCGAAATTAACGGTAGCATGAAGAAGTAGATAACCGCCGCAGAGATTAGCATCGCGCACGCTGTACGGATACCCTCGATCCTGCCGACAAGAATAATTAACAGTAGCATCCCGCCTACTATCCAGATCAGGAATCGGTCCCTACCGTAATCTTGGACGATATTGACGAGGCCAATTTGTTCAGGGTTCCCGGCAACACGACAAAGAATAACATCTCCTGGTTCCGCAGGAATACTCAATAACGGCATATTGTGGTTCACAATGTTTCGTAGTACCAAGCGTCTGCCTTTATACATTCCGCTCAACATTTCTACTTCAAGGATATGGTGCTCGTTTTTGGACTCATAGACATTGAGTCGCGATTCGGCGAGTGCTTCTACAGTGTTCTCCATTGCTCGGATACTATAGGTCTGCTCGTATTTTGTATCCGAAAGGAGCCAGCGACTATCTTTCCACGGTTTAACCGAGACTGTGACTTCCTCCGAAAGCGGAATCTTATTACTATTGAATGCTTCGCGCAAAACCGTTGGAACGACTTGATTGTCCAGATCGCTTGCAGCACTGTTATCAATTTCAAAGAGGAAGTCACCATTGGATTCAAGCAATCGAACGACTTTGCCTTTGGCGTATTCCGATCTACTCATAGGATTTCCGTCCGCATCCAGTTGCTCCAGAACCGTCGC
Organism: uncultured bacterium; assembly: GCA_964523645.1. Classification (GTDB taxonomy): domain Bacteria; phylum Poribacteria; class WGA-4E; order WGA-4E; family WGA-3G; genus WGA-3G. Next base: position 5,793 of record CAZGAW010000122.1, read on the forward strand.
GGAGAGTTCATGTGTGCGGTAGTACACAAGAATTGTGCCGATTAGGATCAACCCCATCGCGATAGGAACGGCGATTCGGGCTTTGCTGCGCGGTGGATCGGCTCGGAACAATTCCTCTAATTCTTCTTCTGAAGGGAGGTCTTCGTGAATTTCAGATTTGTCTACTTTCGCATATTGAGTGAGGAAACCCGCAACCGACGCGGCAATTGGGACCGTGAGCACCAACCCGATCGTTCCCACTACGGCTTGGACAATCGCAACGGCTGTTGCTTCATCGTTGACCAACCGGAGGAATGGGTAGAGGATACCGACTTCAGGAAAGTCAATGCGTGGGAGCAGCATCGTCATCATGTGGGCACCGAGGTAGGCGAAAATGAGCGTATCTGCCATCGTCCCCATAATGTCTCTGCCCACATTCAATCCGGCCCGAATCGCTTGTTGGACGGTGATGTTTGGGTTTACCTGCTTAACTTCATGGACGCTTGAGGAGATAGACATGCTCACATCCATCATCGCACCAACCGCCCCCAAAATAATCCCGGCAGATAGAATGCCTGTGAAATTCCAGTGATGTGAGGCGGGGGTTCGCCAGAGTGCGATACCAAGCTCCAGAAAACCGAACTCCTGCGCCAATCCTGTCAATGCCATTGCATGTTGACTGAGAACGGATAAGATACCAACAGCCGCTAAACCGCCAAGTGTCCCGATCACACCTGAAATTACCTTGAAACTAAACCCTGTGATGAGGAAGAAGGTCGCGAATGTGAGTAGGGTGGCAATTAAAAGGGCAACTGCGATCGGATTGTAACCGCTGATAGTCAGCGGCACCAGCAGATAAAGCACAGAAAGCGCAGTAACGAACAGGGTTAGAATCGCGCGGACCCCTTTCATTCCGGCGACGAGTATCATCAAGACCCCTAATGTACCCGCCAGATAAAGCAGGAACGGCGTTCGGAAGTATTCACGCATTGAGACTGTGTCGATTTTGGGACGTGTCGGATCCCGGAGGGGTATATCGAGGAACAGCACACCTCCTTTGTGTATCACTCGGTCTCCGAAGGCGCGCCCTGTCCAGATGTTGTTCACCTGAACTATTTCGCCACGAAACTGCCCAGAGAGAATCCGGAAGGTTAAAACTTGGTCTGCCTCATCGCTCGTGTCTATGCTAATAACGCGCCCCAAACAGACTAACACCTGCAATGCACCGTCATGCGTTACCTCTGCAAACCGATAGAGTTTTACGTGCAACGCCGCAACGCTTAGCAAAATAAGCAAGATTGTGATGATTTTAATATTTCTTTCGCGCATTTTTTTTCTCTAAGGACTAACGTACCAAAAATTATAGTAAATCCCGCAATTAACGATACACCCACGGGAAGGCGAGGTTAGGAGGGAAACACCCTATCAAAAACACCTCGCCAGCGGTAGAAGGGGTTTGTTTCCACTGAAATGTCCATTTATTTTTCCGGTTTACCAAAGATCGCAAATAGGTGTTGCAAATAACATGCCAATCACGAGACACCTACTTATGCTACACGCAGCCAGTTCAGGTTTCAAAACTGCACAAATTCGGGCAACAGGGGCGACTCAATTGCACGAATCTGTGCAGAGTAACCGATAAAGGTTCTTCCGGTGGAAGAGATTACCAAATCTCGAATCAGAGATGTTTCCGAATGTTCTCGGCGACGCTGCGTGGAATTCCCTTCACAGAGAGCAGCCCGTCTAAACTTGCTTTTCGGATCGCTTCAATCGAACCAAAATGTTGGAGCAGTGCCTGTTTTCGCTTCGGACCGAGGTTCGGGATTTCGTCAAGTACCGATGCACTCAGCGACTTTTGGCGGAGTCGCCGATGATAGGTAACCGCAAACCGGTGCGCTTCGTCCCGTAACCGCTGGATCATGTGTAAAGTCGGGTTATCCTCTCGCAACACAATCGGTTCCGATTTACCCGGAACGAAAATCTCCTCAATCCGCTTTGCCAGTGCAATTAACGGAATATCGGGGAGTCGAGATGACGCGAAGGTTTTTATAGCTGCTTGTGCCGCGCTCAACTGCCCTTTTCCACCGTCAATCAACATCAGGTCGGGCAGTTTATTAAATTTTTCATCGTCTGCGAGTGCTCGACGCAAACGGCGTGTGATGACCTCTCGCATCATCGCGAAATCGTTTTGTCCCTCGACTGAACGAATCTTGAACCGGCGGTACTCCGCTGAAGCGGGTTTACCATCTTCCAAGACCACCATCGACCCGACCGCAAATCGATCGCCGAGATTGGAGATGTCGTACGCTTCAATGCGTCTAAGTGGCTGTTTTAACCCAAGTAACTCTTGTAGTTCAACGAGTGCTGGCTCCACGCCACTGCTATAAACTACGTTCTGTTCACGCTGCGTCAGGAGAATCTCGGCATTTTTTGAAGCCAAGGTTTGTAGCTTTCTGAGCCTACCTGCTCTTGGTACATGCAATCCGACACGGCTTTCTCGTTTCTCGCTAAGCCAGTTTTCAATCAACTCCATAGACTCGATCGGCATTGGCAAGACGACCGTTTTTGGAACGAAAACAGCGTTTTGATAATACTGTGAGATGAAGGCACTTAACGCCGTCGCGAGCGATTCTGGATCTGCATCGTTGAGATAATAATGCTCACGTTCAAGGAGTTTACCGTCTCGCACCCGCAGCAGTTGAACACAGGCAACATCCGTCCTCGCCGCAATGCCGATAACGTCCTCATCTGCAGCAGAGACACTGTCCATGTTCTGGGTTGTAATTGCCTGTTGAACGTCCTTAAGCGTATCCCGATACTTCGCTGCGGTTTCAAAGTCGAGTGCTTCCGCTGCGGCTTCCATCTGCTCGGTTAATTCTTTGACGACGGCATCTGTATTTCCACTTAAGAACTGGCACACCTTCTGAACGATTGCGTTGTAATCTGTGACATCAATCTTATCTGCACAAGGACCCGGGCATCGTCCGATGTGATAATCTAAGCAGACCCGGTACCTATTACCCACTTCTGTGAGTGGTAGGGTACAAGTGCGGATCGGAAATAACTTCGTCAACTGTTTAAGCGTCTGACGAGTTGAGCGGACATGAACGAACGGACCGAAATATCGCGTTCCATCGTTTTCGGCTTTGCGCGTAATGTGAATGCGCGGAAAGGGTTCATTGGCGGTCACGCGTAGATATGGGTAGCGTTTATCGTCCTTCAGTTTCACATTGTAGCGGGGTTGATGCGCCTTAATCAGGTTGTTTTCTAAAATCAGAGCCTCTACTTCAGTTTCTGTGACGATGTAATCAATTTCCGTGACATACCGCATCATCTGTGAGGTCAAGGCGTGTGTGGATTTCTCACGACTTCCAACAGCAAGTTTTGGCTTGCCAGCTTCGCCAAAATACGAACGCACCCGAGTTCTGAGGCGAATCGCTTTTCCGACATAGAGGACAGTGCCATCAGAGGCTTTCATCATATAAACCCCGGGCACGTTTGGAAGAGACTGCCACAATTCAGGCGCAGCTTGCGGATTTTCAACCTTATCGAGTTGTTCTTCCTTCATTTTCATGTCCCTTTTCAATCTGTGGCATGTTCGGGTGATTGATTTTACGCTCCAGAGAATTGGACTTTAGCATAGATTGCCTGCAAGGACAACTCACACCCAATTGAAACGAGTCGAAACACATCTGACAAGGCGTGAAATTCTGTCAAATTCCACATCTGTTCCTGTCGCAAATAGTGTTCAACCCGAACCCTGTCTTGTGAAATGAGGACGTATTCATACAGGGAATCCAGTTTCTGATAGGCTGCGAATTTCTCGCCTCTGTCATAGGCTGCGGTTGAAGAAGAAAGCACTTCTATCAAGACAGTCGGGTTCAGGAGCGTATCGAAATGTGAATCCTCAAAGCGCGGTTCATCGCACACAACAATAACATCCGGATAGGTATATCGTCCTGTAGTGCTCACCTTCACTCGCATGTCGCTTGGATAAACGATACACGCCTGATCTCGTAACTGCGTATGAAGTTCAGCGAATGTATTTCCCATGATAATATTATGTTCGTGACTTGCCCCTGGCATCGCATGTATCTGTCCGTTCCGGTATTCACTTTTTGTCAGTGCCTTTCGTTCCCTTGCGATATATTCTTCAGGGGTCAAAAGGGCTTGTGCCGCGGTAGTTTCTGTAGTCTCCATGATTTTTTCTGCTCCACATTTGGTTCTAAGATAAAATTTTTTCGTACACCGCCCGGTAAATAGCCCTACCTTCCAAAACGTACTTCATTTCAAAATTGGTCGCGATATCCTGATCTGGACTCGGATTCGCTTCTACAGGGTGCAACGCTGCTAAACCTGATAGACGCTCTTGGATTTCTTGGAAGTATTCCTTATGATCTGTCGCAATATAGAGTCTACCGCTATCTGAGTTGAGTGTGCGCGTCAGCGCAGACAGAAAGTCTTGATTCCGAAAAATCCGTCGTTTCCGTTGTCGCTTTTTGGGCCATGGATCCGGAAAGTAGATATGATAGGCTTGAACGGATCCGGCGGGTACATACCGCATCAAAAAGTAGTTGGCATCTGTCCAAACGAGACGAACATTTGAGAATGTCCCTGAAGTTCTATCCACGCCGAAATGCCGTATATGCTTTTTGAAGCGTTCTTGGGTCAATGCGACATACTTTTGTGCCCGTTCCACGCCGATGTAGTTAACTTTCGGATGCCGTTTCGATGCTTCAAGTAAGAACCGCCCTTTCCCGAACCCAATCTCTATTTCTACCGGATATGGGTTTCCAAAGAACGCTTTCCAATCAATCGGCACGGGGAGTTCACCTAATGGCATAGCATGCTCTGTTACAATATCGATTATCTGGGAGTGGACAGTTGTGTTTTGGTAGTAAATGTCATTGTAGTCAGGATTTTCACGCATTCTTTTAACTTACCTTGCGGTTCGTTTCGGGTATCTCTGGAAATAACGCTGTTTTCCGTATATCCAGTCCGCCTGTTGGTTGGACTTACGCGCGCTGGCGATATTTTATAGTGGATTGGAAAAATAGATAGACATTTCAGTCCAACCTTTTGTAGACAGTCGATGGCTAATTAAAATTCCGACAGGAATTTGTGAAGATGGGTTTTAACCAAATTGTCCTGCGGTTGATACCCGAGCACTTCAACTGCCCCGCTGATATCAAGGTAACTCTGTTGGTAGCCATCAGAGTTTGCCGAACGACCGTATGTAATCAGATATTTAACCGGTCCCTCGTAATCCACAGCCAGCCCAAAGAGTTGCACACAATCTCGCGGTGTCAGCAGTGTGCTACAATGCCGTATCCCGCTCGGTTCGTACGTGCCGCTGAAGGTCCCGATGCGGAAGCTAATGAATTGCATATCGTGTGCATCAACGAGATACCGTCCTGCGATCTCTGCCATACCCTTCATCGCGCCGTACCAGCTATCGGGACGAAACTGATCGCCTGTTGAGAAGCGCGGTGGCGAATTCAACCGTTCATTCCATCCTGAAACGTGATTCGTGCTTGCATATACAATCTTCTGAACGCCGCCTTCTCGTGCTGCTTCAAAAATATTCATCGACGCGCCGATATCGCTGACTTCACCGGGTGCCTTCCCAAGAGAATCTTGACGTATGTAAGCCAAATGCACCAAGACATCCTGATCGCGACACAATTCTTGCATCGCAGCGTAGTCACGAATATCTGCTTGAACGACGCGTGAATTTGCGCCCTCAATCGGATTAATATCCATCAGGGTCAATGTGTAAACATCCTGTTTTTCCCATGCTTGCCAGAGTGCACTACCGACTGCGCCAGCCGCACCTGTGATGAGTACCCGTTTTTTCATTTTTTAATTCCACCTGGGTTCAGAGCATCATTTACTTCAAGACTATGACCACTAAATCTCACTCTCGTTGAAACTATGGTAAAGTATACACCAACCAAAAGATGAGCAGGGTTACAAAACCTATAAACTGGTTTCACCACCAAAATAACCGCTTTACGCCTTTCGCTAAAAAAACGATACCACTGCCTATCTTTTTTGGAAGAAACAGCAGCGTCCGTTTTGTTTTCTTTACGAACTGTTGGAGTGTATCCTGTTCAAACGTCATCGTTCCTGTTGCTGAAAAACCGACAGCCGACCCTTCTGACGAGCTTTCTGCGAATACTGCTACCTCAGAGGAATCCCCTATGGAAAACGTCGTCTCTACCTCTGCGGAACTCACATCAGAGACGTTCACTAAAACCTTAACAGATTCTGTTAACTCCGACGATGGGGTTTCAGAGGTTGTACGCGACTGTGGTTTCTGCTTTTGTTTCTGACGCTGTTTTTCCTTAACCCGCTTGTGGTTTCTCTCGCTTACATGACGACGCGCATTTTTAGCGGAGAGTGTACCGCTACCGATAAAAAGCATTAAGGAAATACCCATAAGTACCAAAAGCCTACAAATTTTCATCTCTCTCCTTGAGGCAGATTTTGTCATGTTCACTTCTGCGGCTGGTTTACTTGGTATTTTGTCGCCCCGCTATAACCACAAGATCCCATTACTCTTCAAGACTAAATGGAATCTTCTAATCAAGACGATTCTCCATTCTCAGATTCTAATGCTACCATAATATCAGTGTGCACTGCTTTCGGATCAGCTACCGGTTGCACATAAAATCGATCAATCGCCTGTCCACCTAAACCCGAACATTTACACATCTCAACGTTCAGTCCAAGTTTTGCCAAGATACCGCTGAAGTAGTGGAGAAATCCAACTTTCTCTTCACCAACTACGACAATTTCTGAATAGTTACGTGCTGTTTCGACGCTCACATCGTCAACCTGCCATGTTTCATGTAGATTCACATAGTGTCTCTCAAAAATTTGATTGAGCGTCACTTCTTCCGCGAGGAGACTCCGGATGTCAAAATCAAGGTCCCGTTTGAGTTCTTCATCAAGGGGCATCGGTTCTCCACGATGGTGTGGTGGCTGATGTACAAGTCGATAGATTTCAAGTTCAGTGTTGGTGTCCTGTTTCGTGTAAACGCGTGCATCCCGAACATCTATGCCGTTTGCAAAAAAGAGACCACTTACTGTATGTAACTTTCCAATGCGACTCGGACTACAGAGATGCAGCTCCGTAAACCCGGGGCGATCAACGAATTGGATGATTCCCGCGCTTGGGGTCGCAGCTGTCTCAGTAGCAGCTGCTTCAGCTTGCGCTGTCATCTTTATATGCATGGCGATTTCTTCAGGAGAGACACTAATACGATAGGAAACAGGCATATAATGAAGGAATTGCTGAAACTCTTCAACTGGTGCGTAAGCACCCCACTGGGTTTCTTCCTGTCCAACAAAGCGAGTGCGGCAAGCCTCGTACAAACTCTTCAGGTTATGTTTGACGACATGACTGAAGTTCTGTGAACCGTTTGCTTTGGAATCGCAGTAAGTCAGCAGGTACAGCGCAGTCAAACGCTCTAATGCGTTAACCTTTTTGCAGAATTCGGAGATCGTACTTTCATCCCAATGGTGATAGCGTGCCAAATCTATCATTGTCAAGTGTTCTCGAATGAGGAAGCAAATGTCATCCGTTTGTTGTGAATTGAACCCAAATTCGGGTGCGATGCGTTCTGCTTTTTCCGCGCCGGTCGCAGGGTGGGTTGGATCCGGTTTATCTATATCGTGAAGGAAGAGTGCCATATAAAGTAGGGAAGGGTCCGAAAGTGAGCGAAACGCCGTATTGAGTTCCTCTAACTCAGATGCTGGAGAAGGGGATACTGGCGAACCGAAACCTGCGCCACCAAACGGACTGCTCGGTTCTATTCGGCGAATTTCATCAAGATGCCCGATTGCAACGAGTGTGTGTTTCCCGACGGTATACGGATCCAGGCTGCGTTCACTCCGTGTCATCATCGCTTTTTCAAAAAGTTCGCCACCCTCTCCGAGGTGCGACAGGATATTGAGTCTGTGCAAGCGTGTTAGGGTTTTTTCTACATCACCTGGCATATTTATTAATTCTGCCATCCGGTTTCGGAAAGAACGCCAATCGAACGCGTGAACATACCGAGAGATGAATGTCGCAAGAGATGCATCAATTTCAAAATCGTACTGTTGGAAGTAGGTAAAAAGCGTAAAGAGTTCATTTGCATCAAGTTCACCGAAGTTATTATCGATGCAATACAGCATATCTGTCCTTACCGCCAGCACATCTGAGATAGGAATCCCGTTCGCTAATATCTTCCGAATCAGCAGTTCTGCTTTGAAATGCAGGTATTTAGCCATTGCATAATATTCTGCCATGAACTCATAGCGTCCCTCATCGGTTTCATCAGCAAATCCGAGGACCCGAGCGATTTGTGCCTGAAATATATCCTCTTTTTCAGGGTGATAGGTGAGGTCATCATGTGGGGCATCGGCAAAAACATGAAGAAGATTCCTTACTTTGAACATGAAGTCAAGAGATGGAATGAGTTGTCCCTCATCATAACGTTCATAGAGTTCAGGAATTGAAATAAAATCCGGAAGTCCACATATCCAAAGGGCGTACTGAAGGGTGCGGAGTCCACCGCGTCCTGTTTTCACATTTGGTTGGTTGAGGTAGATTGTGTCCTCGGAGGCCTCGAAAGAATCTGCCTTTGATTTCAGCAGGTCTAAGACAAGCGAAATATCAGATTTTCCAGAGTGTACCACTTTCCGAAATTGCTCAGTCAGTGTGGCTTCTCCAGCGATAAATCGCATATCAATCAGCGCGGTCATATCCTGATAGTTCCATTGGGCGATATCTGCCAACGGACGGTAAATAAAGCTGAACTCAAATCCCGGAATCACAGAATGGAGACTATCAAAAAAATCATAGAACCATCGGATAAGTTCGAGGGTACTTTCATCGTAAATATCTTCTAAATCAACGGAGGACGTATAAACAACATCGACATCCGAAAAATAGCAAAGTTCATTTCTGCCGTAACTGCCGACGCCATAAAGCGCGATATCGGGACTCCATTCCTCTAATTCCGTTTCTAAGTCGTTTGTGTCTACATCCGGAAGCTGCTTCAGCACATCGATCTGCTTCTGATATTCATCCCGAATCTGAAAAGAGGCTACTTCGTAAACCTTCTGAATAGCTGCATCCCAGATCTCAGTGTGAATTTTGCAAGCCGCAAACCCGCTTTCCCCTTTGAGAATCCGAGTTTTCAATTGTGCGCGTTCCGCTTGAATGAAAGCGGCTAACTGTTTCTGAAAAT
>CAZGAW010000123.1:0-14958 GCA_964523645.1 uncultured bacterium
ATTGGGGTTACGCCTCGTGAGGGTTCAAGTCCCTCCTCGCCCATAATCGTATTTGAGGGTCACGGATCGTGATAGCCTTGGACGGCTCTCATAGAAATTGAATTTGACGCATCCGTTGTAAATCTCCGCAGATTGCAAAAACGTTTACTTTACTTTTTGGTAAAATGACACATAAGAGTAGATTAGAGTGGATTCCGATTTATTAAGTATTCGGGCTTTGAACGCCTGGCGTGAGGATAGTAAACTTGAAAGTTCAAATTGAAAGGTTAGACACCACGCGAGTCCGTTTGGACATAGAGATTTTTTCTGAAGATGTCAATGCAGCATTGAAGGAAACTTGTGAATCATTACGAACCCAAGTCTCTATTCCCGGTTTCAGGAAAGGGCGGGTTCCCGTAGCAATCCTCAAATCTCGATTCCCCGAGTATGTCAACAGCGAAGCGGTCCGGTATCTTGTCGCTCCTGCTTACGAAGATGCCATCTATAACGAACAACTCAACCCATTAACACAACCCACTTTCACACCCCCACTCAATGAATTGCAAGTCAAGGAAAACGAGCCTTTTACCTTCTCAGCCACTGTAGACATTAGACCTCATATCAGCCTCCCGAGTTATGATGAACTTGTGACCGATAAGAACCCGATTAACGTGCCTCGTGAAGATGTTGATGTCTATATTACACGCCTGCAAGCACAATCTGCAACTTATGAACCGCTTGATATTGAACGTCCAGTTGAAGAAAAAGACTGTGTTCGGATAGACTGGGAATGCTTACTCGATGGACAGCGAGTTGATGCCGAATCGCGCCAAGATGTTGATATAGAACTCGGCGTTGAGGCAATACACGAAAAACTTGAACAGGCGTTGCTTGGGATGGAAATTGGGAATACAAAAAGTGTGGATATTGAATTCCCGCAAGAGCACAGTGTTACTGAACTTGCAGGCAAATCCGCTCAATACGAAATAACACTGCATGCTATCACAGAAAAGCAACTGCCCTCCTTAGATGACGAATTTGCAAAAGACCTCGGATACGAAAACTACTCTCAGCTTTATGGGTTGATATGGAACAATCTTGTTGAAGAAGAGACAAGCCTACATGTTGATAAACAGAAGGCGGATCTACTGGAGCAACTCATCGAAAAAACTGAGATTACCATTCCAGACCCCTTGGTTGACCAATATGTACAACAAACGCTTCAGAACGTCAAACAACAACTCGCAAATGAGCATAAAAGTCCTGAAGATGCCGGTATTAACATGGATACCTTTCCTGATGATTTACGGCGGGATGTCATTCAACAAACAAAACAATCGTGGATTTTCGAGACTATTGCCGAACAGGAAGGCATTTCGGTATCCGATGATGAATTGGAATACGAGATTCGACGCGCCGCTGAGCAGCAAAACCGAGACGCTCAAAAATATGCTACGTTACTACAATCAAGCAACCGGTTAGAGGATTTCCGGGGGCAGTTACAACACGAGAAAATTTATCAGTTCTTGATTCAGCACGCCTCCGCCAAGCAATCGCTCATAATTACTTGATGGCTTCTTGTAGATGCCTTGAACGCACTTGACATCAGTTTCCTAAAATAAATAGTCTCGATCTCGAAATAAAATATAGGTTTCCATATTGGATAAAAATAAAAAATATGAACCTTGTACCTATCGTCGTTGAACAAACCAGCCGAGGCGAACGGTCATACGATATCTATTCTCGTCTGCTTGAAGATCGAATTATCATGATCGGTACGCCGATTGATGATGATGTCGTCGCAAACATTGTAACAGCACAGATGCTTTTCCTCGAGGGCAAAGACCCGGATGCGGACATTGTGCTCTATATTAACACACCGGGTGGTTCCGTTTCTGCGGGTCTGGCAATCTATGATACGATGCAATATATCAAAGCGGATGTGCAGACGTGGTGTTTAGGTAGAGCTTACAGCATGGGTGCGATTCTCCTCGCCGCGGGAGCTCCCGGGAAACGCTACGCGCTACCGCATGCGAAGGCACTCATTCACCAACCGATGGCAAGCGGTATCGGTGGACAAGCCGCTGATATTAGCATCCACGCAAGGGAAATTCTGCAGGAGCGCGATCGGCTTTACTCTATTTTAGCAGTGCATACTGGCCAAAATCTTGAAAAAATCGCTGCTGATGCTGACCGTGACTTTTACATGACTGCGGAACATGCACTTGAATACGGTCTCGTCGATCAGGTCGTCTCCGAACGTGCCATACAGCAATAATGGCAATCGGCAATCAGCCGTCGGCAGCCGTAAAGAGGTTTTCTAGGAAAACTTCTTTACGGATTGCTGAAAGGTTTTTTCGCAAGAAAAAACCGACCCGATAGCCGACAGCCATTAAAAAAGGAGAAACCTTCTATGTCCAAATCCAGCCATCGTGAATTGTTCTGTTCTTTCTGTCAACAGGACAGTACACAAGTCCGCCGACTTCTTCAGGGCAGGGAAGCAAATATTTGTGTTGAGTGTATCGTCCGGCTGTCAACGTCTACTATAGATAGTGCCGTTTGTGCATTTTGTAGACGTGATAACACGCACGTCGAGAGGCTTTTTAACGGACTTGACGCGAATATCTGTGAGAAGTGTCTTGCCGAGTGTATTGTTGTTTGTAATGACATTCTCACTCGTGAACCGGATGGTGGCCTTGACTTTTCTATGGAAGAATTTAAAAGTAGTGAACCAAGCGAACAGGAAGGATCTGGTGGTAATCCGCAGCGTAGATCTCCACGAACCCACGAAAGTAGTGCCCATGCCCAAAGAGAAAATGAACTTACGAGCACAACGCACTCACAAACAGAAAATGAACAAGACCAAGACGCATTCGCAGCACCGCCTTCACCTGAAAAAATTAAAGCAAAACTCGATGAATACGTAATAGGTCAGGAAGATGCCAAAAAGACGTTATCTGTTGCCGTTTACACACACTACAAACGGTTACATCACGGTAGTACGGCTGATGATGTCGAGTTAGATAAGAGCAACATCTTACTTATTGGTCCAACAGGCACAGGGAAAACGCTCCTTGCGGAAACCCTTGCTAAGGTGTTAGACGTACCATTTGCTATCACCGATGCGACAACGTTAACTGAAGCAGGGTACGTGGGTGAAGATGTCGAAAACATCATTTTGAAATTGGTCCAAGCCGCGGATGGTGATGTCGCACGCGCTGAAACAGGCATCATTTATATTGATGAAATTGATAAAATTACGCGAAAATCTGAAAATCCGTCAATTACCCGTGATGTTTCTGGTGAAGGTGTCCAACAGGCGTTGCTTAAGATCCTTGAAGGGACAACGGCGAATGTTCCACCGCGCGGTGGCAGGAAGCACCCCCACCAAGAAATGATTGAAGTGAATACCAAGAAGGTATTGTTCATTTGTGGCGGAACCTTTATTGGATTAGAAAAGGCAATTAAGGATAGGCTTGGAAAGCAGAGCATCGGCTTCGGTTCACCTATCCAACCTAAAAGTGAAACAAAAATTCATGAAATCCTTGCACAGGTAACACCTAAGGACCTCACTAAATACGGGTTTATACCAGAGTTAATAGGGCGACTCCCGGTTGTCACAACGCTTCATGAATTGGATGCGTCGGCTCTCGTTCGTATTCTTACTGAACCTAAGAACGCTCTGGTTAGGCAATATCAGCGTCTTTTGGCGTATGAAGGTGTGCAATTCCATGCGACTGATGAGGCACTAACTGCTATTGCAGATGAGGTGATTGAACGCGAAACGGGTGCGCGCGGGCTAAGGGCTGTTTTTGAAAGAATTATGCTTGACACGCTTTATCATCTTCCTTCGCTTGATGATGTTGAAGCGTGCCATGTTACCGAAGACACTGTGCGCAAGAGTGAACCTCCAGAACTCGTTTACAGGAAATCCGAAGCACTTAAAACTGCTTAGGTACAGTTTGGTGTGCAAGTCGTTTGCCAATTTGGCAAAACAATTAGCATTTCATTCCGAGATAGAAAGTGCCGGAGACAAGGTGCCTTTCCGGTAGGGAGCAGCTACGGCCCTATTTAGATGGAAAGTGAATCTTGACAGAGCACTGAAATCTAAAAAATGCTGGGGGTAGTGCCCAGCACCAGGAAAAAGATATGAATTCGACAGCAACAAAAGAACACGAAACGGTCAGTTTGCCCGTTATCTATTTGCCCCCGGATTTCGATGCGATTTTGATTTTTCCGAGGACGAGATCTCTTTTAAATGTCGCCCGTAAAAGGGGAGTCCAGGCAACTCATGCTGCACTTCACTCAAATAGGCGGATACTCCTCCTCTACCAAAAAGTGGAATTGGAAGAAGGAGAGGAGGTAACTCCGGAACATCTCCATGTCGTTGGTGCTGTCGCAAACATCATCGAATCTTATGAACCTGGCGACGGCACCATCCGTATCGCTATTGCCTCAGAGCAGCGTGCAATTGTCCTTCGCTTTACAGAAACCGATGATTTTTTGAGTGCAGATGTGCAAATCGCCCATGAAGAGATAGGCTTAGCGGACACTTCTGAATCTCTCATGAAAGAAGCCAGAAAACTCTTCAATGAGTATGCGAAGACACGGCAGCAGGACCAAGGAAAAGGCTCACAATCTCACGGTTTAACCTCTGATGAAGTCAAACGTACTATTAAGGAGCAAGAAGAACCTGGCCATCTTGCGGATACTATCGCTGGACTTCTCAATCTCACCCCATCGGAACGCCAAGCCGCCATTGACGAAGTTAATCCCATTAAGCGTTTACAACTCATCACTCAGTTTTTGAACGAGGCACTCGAGCGAAATGAACTCCGCGATGATATTCATAATCAGGTTCGCGAGTCTGTTCAGAAAACGCATCGCGAGTTTTACCTTCAGGAACAGATGAAGGTTATCCAGAAGGAGCTGGGCAGGGATGACATCGCCGAAGTTGACGAACTTCGAGAGCAGGTGAAAGAGGCTGGTATGTCTGAAGAAGCCGAAGAGAAAGCTCTCAAAGAACTTGATCGACTTGCCCAGATACCACCACAGTCTGCCGAATCGGGGGTTATTCGTACCTATGTCGATTGCATACTCGCGCTGCCATGGAAAGAGCAAACTGAAGATCAACTTGAGCTTCCCGAGGCGGAGCGCATACTTGACGAGGATCACTACGGGTTAGAGAAACCGAAAGAAAACGTATTAGAATACCTCGCTGTTTTACAACTCGTCAAACATCTCAAAGGACCTATTATCTGTCTTGTCGGTCCTCCCGGTGTTGGAAAAACCTCACTCGGCAAGTCGATTGCCCGTGCTACAGGTAGAAAGTTCGTCAGAATGTCACTGGGTGGTGTCCGAGATGAAGCAGAGATCCGCGGACACAGACGCACCTATATTGGTGCAATCCCTGGACGTATTATTCAAGGGCTTCGTGATGTCAAGTCGAAAAATCCGCTGTTTTTGCTTGACGAAATTGATAAACTCAGTTCAGATTTCCGAGGCGATCCGGCATCTGCACTTCTTGAAGTGCTTGATCCGGAACAGAACTCCACTTTCCGGGATCATTACATGGATATCGCGTTCGATCTCTCCGACGTTATGTTCATCACGACTGCCAACACCCGCGTCACCATACCTCCTGCCCTTCAGGACCGGATGGAGATCATTGAATTACCCGGTTATACGGATTTTGAGAAGCATAATATCGCTACTTTCACGCCGAATGGACTCATCCCGAAGCAACTTGAACGCCATGGACTTTCAGGTGACAATGTCGCCTTCACAGACGAAGCCATCTTTGAGATGATTCATAAGTACACACGTGAGGCTGGCGTGCGAAACCTTGAACGTACAATCACTACGGTCATGCGAAAGATCGCCAGAGAAATTGTTACCGAAGAAACACCGGATCTCAAAGTTGAAGTAACACCTGAAAATTTAAGCGACTATCTTGGACCCGCGAAGTGGACGCGCACGAAAGCAGAAGAACGCAATGAAGTCGGCGTCGCGACAGGCATGGTATGGACCCAGATAGGTGGTGATATTGTTTCTGTTGAGGCAACGACGATGCAAGGGGAAGGCAAACTGAATATGACAGGGCAACTTCAGGAAGTGATGCGTGAGTCTGTCCAGACCGCTGTTGCCTATATCCGTTCTCGCGCCGAATCTTTCGGACTCTCTGACAATCGGTTTGAGCAGCAGGATATCCATATTCACATTCCGGAGGGAGCTGTGCCGAAAGACGGTCCCTCTGCAGGGATTACTGTCGCTACGGCGATCCTCTCAGCCCTAACAGGAAAGTCGGTTCGCAAAGATGTTGCTATGACAGGGGAAATTACGCTCCGCGGTAGGGTTCTGCCGATTGGCGGTTTGAAAGAAAAGGCCCTCGCCGCGTATCGGAACGGTATTTTCGACATCATTATTCCTGAGGACAACGAAAAAGATGAGCCTGACATCCCGACCGAAATTCGGGAAGGTATTCGTTTCCACAAAGTTAACGATATGACACAGGTGCTGGAACAGGCACTCATGGATCCTATCGTGGAACCTGAAGTTCCTGTAGATGTCTCGGTTGCGTCTCAACCGCCTGTGTGAAATGGTTTTCAGTTTTCAGTTGTCAGTTACAAGAGCGTATCCTTAAATAAAAACCTCTTAACCGATAACTGAAAGGTTTTTTCGCAAGAAAAAACCCGGTGAATGCCATACGGCATTCATACCGTTGATTCACCGACAACTGATAACTCTTAAAAAAATGCGATTAGACAAATTCCTGCAGGTCAGTCGTCTCGTGAAACGGCGAACAATAGCCAATACGCTCTGTAGCAAGGGGGCGGTCAGCGTTAACGGACACGTCGCGAAAGCCGGCAGAATGCTCGCTATCGGTGATGTTATCCGTTTGCCTCATCCGTCAGGCGTTGAAGAGGTACCTGAACCTGAATACGAGGTTCTTGAATTACCCTCTGGAAATGTCTCACGTGCCCGTGCTGCAACGCTTTATCGTCAATTAAACTCGTAGCCTCTATCTCCTGATCGAGGCACATCCGCCTCGATTAAAGGAGAAAAGTACAATGACTCGTCCAGAGGTCCAAATCCAATCCGAAGGTACGGCGCAACGGGATCCCCGTCCGTTACTGGAAACGGGAACGAATACACCACGTATAGAGAATAGACCGAGCGTTGGGTTAACGATGGGGGATGCAGCGGGCATCGGTCCCGAAATCATTGTCAAGGCACTTACCCATGAAAGTATATATGCGTTGTGCCAGCCGATTGTTATTGGCAGTGCTGCTATTCTTCAGGACGCGTGCTTCCGTTTCACAACTTCCAACAGATCACCACTGAAACTTAATATAATCAGAACACCGAGAGACGTGCTTGCAAGGCACGGAACAATTGATGTACTCGATGTATCTTCAATATCCCCGCAAGATATTTCTGTCGGTACTATAGATGCAAGCGCGGGTGCTGCTGCTGTGAAAGCGATTGAAACAGGAACATTTCTTGCGATGCGGGGTGAACTGGATGCCATAACAACTGCGCCGATCTGCAAAGCCGCTGTACACCGCGCAGGGATTTCTTATCCAGGACACACGGAAATGCTCGCTGCCTTTACGAGCACGCCTCACGCGGTAATGATGCTCTGTACACCTGATGCATTGGATAGCAATCAGCCGTCAACAATCAGCCGTCAGCAAGAAGATCTCTTTGCTGAGGGTTTCCGAGAATCGAGAGTCATTCCAGCGATTTCCTTCGTAACAAATCACATCGCATTAGCCGATGTACCGAAACAGCTTTCTGTCGAAAGAATTGTTGAGGTTATCCGTATCACTCGACAGACGCTGATCGGTTGTGGTATTTCCGAGCCAAGACTTGTCGTTGCGGGATTAAATCCGCACGCCGGCGAAGACGGCGCGTTTGGAAAAGAGGAAGAAGGTCTTATCCGTCCAGCTATCACACAGGCACAAGCAGAAGCAAGTTCCGGGACAATAGACGGCCCCTTGCCGGCTGATGCGCTTTTTGTTAAAGCGAGCCAAGGCGCATGGCACGCCGTTATTGTCATGTATCATGATCAGGGTAATATTCCGATAAAGCTACTGGGATTTGGTGACCTTGTGAACGTCACTTTGGGATTACCGATAATTCGGACAAGTGTGGACCACGGTACTGCCTTCGACATAGCTGGCAAAGGTATCGCTAACGAAACAAGTTTAGTGGCGGCACTAAACTGTGCCACTCGACTCGCGAATGCTTCGCAGTGAGAAAACCCTTTGTAACTACGTTTGAAAACGAGATATCTCCAGGACAAAACCGCACCCCTATGAAAAAGATTCGCATTTTTTTACCCGTATTTTTTATATTCTACACTATTTCAACATCGGTTTCCGTAGCACAGACACCATCCGTATTGGGGAAACACGCAAATAAAACCCCTCTACAGATTCTTGCTACCACAGCGGATACACTCACAGCCCGCTTCACACTCCCCGAACTCGAGGTAAGGAATAGCCATCAGCCGTCAGCAGCCAGCGGTCAGCAAGCGAGCGTAGGTTCATCAGCAACTTCTTTACGCACAACTGACAACCGAGAACCGACAACCCTTTCCTCTGATAGCCGAAGGCTGATGGCTGATAGCCAGTATACCGAAATCTATTTTGCGGGTGCAGATTGGACGCTTGATGTGGGCAAACCGCGTCTACCGATCTATACGCAACGCATCGGTATTCCTATTGTAGGAACACCGGTTGTTACTGTCATTCAAGCACGCCCTGAGATAAGACACGTTGAAAACGTCCGTATTACACCGGACGACCCTATTTTCCCGACTCTGACTACAAATTCCCCTGTTTCTCAAGGATTTTATCCAACGCAGCTTGTAGAGGTTATCCCTGCGGGTTTTGTCAGGGAGCAGCGCGTCGCGAGCCTGCAAATTAATCCGTTGCAATACAATCCGGTAACAAAACAATTAAAGATATTCAAATCTGTGACGTTCCGTATCGATTTTCCCATTTTTTCGGGAGGCGGTAGTGCCTCTAATGTGAGGACCTCTGTTGGCGGAACGGCTTCTGCTGCACCCTCTACGTTTTCAGGTACCTCTCCGGCTTTTGAGAACCTGTTCCAAGGAACACTGCGAAACTATGCGCAAGCAAAACCGTGGCGCAGCCAGCGGCGAATGCCTTACGGAAATCATGCCCCTGGCGCACCTACACTAACAACCAACACGCTTCGTTTTAAAATTCCGGTTACCAGAACAGATCTCTATCGCATTACTTACAATAACATCAAGGCTGCTGGCGTTGCGCCCGAAGATATTGACTTCGATACCCTTCAATTGGAAAGTAGCGGGAAAAAGCAAGGTATCTACGTTTTTGATGAGAACGGAAATGATACACTTGACCCAGGTGAGCAATTTGTGTTTTATGGGCGCTCTTTGTCTGACAACAAGTTTACCGACGAAAATATTTACTGGCTTCGTTTCGCTTTACGTGGAGAGCCAGATACTGGTGTTGAAACATCACGCGTTGGGGAACGAGACGTAACACCGCGGACACCAAACTTAAAAACGCCAGTCGCTTTTTTATCGCGTGTTCGGTTTGAAGAGAATGTACATCATGATGTCTTAGAAGGCACCGATATTAAGTCCGAACTTGCTGATCACTATTTCTGGGTTGCCTTCCGCGGTGGAAACGTTGACACAAGCCGAAAGGATCTCCGCATAGAGGTACCCATGGCGGTCCCGCGTCTGGCGATTGACCGTTTGGCAATCTTGCGTCTCAAATTCCAAGGGGCTTCCCGCAAAGGGAACGCACTGCACAAAGCACGCATCTCTTTCAACGGACTTCAACTCGGTAGAATTGAAGAGTGGAAGCGTCAAGTTTCTCAGATCGCAACCCGCAGTATTCCACATGCCCGCGTCCATCATAATCAGGTGAATTTTATGCGCATTGAGGCATTGGATACCAATAAAACTCCGGCTGGCTCCTACGACTTCTACCTCGATTGGTATGAGCTCGATTATTGGCGAAACTTTCAGGCAGAAGCCAATCGCCTTGAGTTTAATACCAATACTGAACCTCGCAACCGTGGCAAAGTCCACTATCAAGTCCGAAACATCTTTAACGATACAATTGATGTATATCAAATTGATGAAAGTGGCATTACCAGTAGACTCACAGGTGGAGAAATCTCCCGCATTGGTGCCAGTCATCAAATCCTTTTTGAAGATACCGTCAACCAATATACACGCTATTTCGTCATCAGCCGTTCCAGTTATCGAAGCATCAACGCGTTCGTTCCAACACCGCCAACGCCGCTGCGTAATCCTTCCAACCAAGCAGATTATGTTGTCATTACGCATCCGAACTTCGCCGATAGTATCCAACCACTTGTCGAATTTCGGCGTTCACAGGGTTTGACGACTATGGTCGTTGATATTGAGGACATCTACGATGAATTCAGCGATGGTCTCTTTAACCCGTTTGCGATCCAACGATTCCTTCGATACGCCTATAACAGTTGGCAACAGCCTGCTCCGACTTATGTTGTGCTTGTTGGAGATGCGCATTATGATTATAAAAACACGACAGTTGAGCGTTATCGCCGCGATCCGAATTTTCGGGGCACTTATAGACTCTATCCGATTTTTGTACCGACGTACCATGGATGGGCACCAGCAAGTGGAGAAACCGCTATGGATCAACGCTTTGTCAACATCAGCGGTGAGGATGCTCTCCCGGACATGCTTATTGGTAGGCTCTCTGTTCAGACTGCCGAAGAACTGGTGACTATGGTTGAAAAAATCATCAACTATGAAAAGAATCTTAAAACAGGACTGTGGCAAGGTACATTGATTCAGGTGGCGGATGATCACACGGACAACCCGGGTGATGCGGTCTTCGAGATATCGCGCGATGAATTGATACGAGATATTATACCCGTCGGGTATGACACCCGTCAAATCTATCTCCGAAAGTTTAAAAGTCCTGAGCGCACACGCGCCGAAATTCGTTCTGCTATCAATAGAGGTGCGCTCGCCATTGAATATACCGGACATGGCGGGATACAAACTTGGGCAGATGAGGCTATTTTTCATAGTGACGATGTTGTTAAGTTGCGGAACCGATACCTTCCGTTTGTTATTACAACGACTTGTCTTAATGGACAGTTTGACAAACCGCAACAAATTGGAAACTTCTGCCTTAGCGAGCAATTTTTGTTGGGAAGATATGGCGCGATTGCAACACTCTCAGCGACACGGTTAACCTACGGCACAGCAAATGCTGAATTCGATAAAGACCTCTTTGAATCTCTTTTTGGGGTTGGTCGTGAACCAAAACTCATTATTAACGGTGATGGTGGACTTCCACCGACAGTCGGGCATATTGTTGCCGATGCTAAAATTAGTTTCATTACCCGTACTCGGAATGTGCAGTGGATTCCCGGTACAGAACAGTATACGCTCTTCGGTGACCCCGCATCTCGTCTTGCGCGTCCCGCGCTTGACATAAAGGTCGAGTTAGAACGCATCGCACTCAACAAGACACACGAGATCGTCATTAAGGCGAACGAAGTTGGAACAATCGAAGGTTCACAGATTGGAGGCACTGGAGGTGAGCGTTTCACGCTGGCATCCGATTTTAGCACGGAGGCGTTCTCTGCTTTTGCCATCTTTTCAAATAATTTTGATGATAATCTTAACAATGACCTCGTGAAGCGTGTTGGGGGCAGAATCTGGAAGGGGGAGTATGGTACGATTCGCATCGACGTCCCAAATACCGCACGCCCCGGTGGTGGCGTTGCACGGATCTTTGCTTATGATGACACTCGCGCTGCTATCGGTGGAACCCGGTTTTGGATTGATACACCCGTCGTACATGACATCCGAGAAACGCTTGATATTAAAGTTACAGACACACTCAGTATCAGTGTACTTGTGGTTGATGATAAAGGAGCAGGAGGTATACGCAGTATACAAGTCTTATGGGATGATACGGCTACCTTCAAAGACGATATCATCCCTATGATTCCCGCACAAGCACCTCTCGGCGATGTGCCACTCGGTGGACAATGGTATGAACTCCAAAGACCTATCCCGCTGCCACAGGGCGGACGGCAGATACGCTATCGACTCCTCATTACTGATAGTTCAGGGCACGACCTCTTTATTCCATCAAAGACGGAACGTAATATTGTCAGAGTGCCTGAGGGACCCAACATCGCAATTGGAACGGATGAAGCGGATAGGG
This sequence comes from uncultured bacterium, assembly GCA_964523645.1. GTDB lineage: Bacteria > Poribacteria > WGA-4E > WGA-4E > WGA-3G > WGA-3G. The sequence continues at coordinate 12,225 of CAZGAW010000123.1, forward strand.
CACCCATTCGCTATGTATTTGATGAGGAAAAGAGTGGTTATCAACTCATCGGAGAGATCGTTAATATCGGGGGTCGTCCGGTTTTAGTTGATATTGAAGTGGTATTTGCTGAGGGGAACCCGGATGCCGAGGGCGATAGCATAATTGATGAAGATGCCGACATTATCGGGCGTGTGACTATTAAACCCACCGATTGGGCAGACGGCATACACGTCCTACAACGCGCGACAGCCACGCTGGATCTTGATAAACCGCTCGTAACAGGCGTACATAAAATCTATATCTTCGCAGATCCAGATGACCCGGGGATTGACGACGAAATTCTCGGGAATATCCATGAATCGCGTCAGTTTGATAACAAGCAACATGTCTCTTTTGTTGTCAATGAGTTTAACTATAAACTGCAAGAGGAACTGACAGCGTTTAGTTTGGATCGGGTGTTTGACATCCATTTTCCCGCCAGAGCACTCAACACTGAATCAGAGAATAAAGCCGGTATCCCGCTCTCTGTCGCTTCACAGACACCTGCTGATCCATCCCAACCGGATCTCAGTTTCGCGCCGATTCCTCATGTCGCTGCACTTCGACGTGGGCTTATTCGGCAAGGAACAGAGGTTGCGCAATATTATGAACCAACTTTTCGCACAGGCGTAAAGACTCTTGCGAAACCTGCCGAGGTTAAACTTCGCTTTGATATAAGTGCTTTGGAAGATACCGTACGGGAAGAAACGTTGCTGCAACCCGACAATCCCGCATTTAAAGCCGAATTAGCAGCACTCGCCAATCAATTGGCAATCTACGCATGGCAACCGGATTTTTCGGCGTGGCGACGCTTGCCATCAGAAATTAATTACACACCTGAAGGCGACTTCCTGCTCGAAAACTACGTTACCCCAACACAAATGGAGAACGCAAGCGAGCAGGCATTGGAAGCTTCCGCTATCAGTATCAATCCGAACCTCACCCCGGCTGGAACTTGGGTACTCCTGTTTTTAGATGACGATGAATACGAGGTATTTCTCAAACGTAAAGGGGAATCATTCTTCCAGAAGCTTGATAAACCTGGGCAATTGGACAATCCCTTCAGGGAGGAAAGTTTCGGCTTGGAGTTGCAAATTCTGCGGCAAGAGAGCACACCGCTGGGGGTCAACTACACCTTTGAATTTGCGGATATCCTCGCTTTTAAAACCGACTATAACCCGAAAGGTGATGTCGTCCTTATCAACACATGGAATGCCAATCTCGGCAATGGAAACGCAACGGTGAACAGTCGACCTGGCCCCAAGGGGGAATTTGAGATCGGCGATTGGTTTATCTTTTTTACGGGGCCTGTCCGTTATGAACTTCGCGATGCCTCTGGTGAAGCAGTTCATTACCCGAATGGTGTCCAAGTCCGAGGTAAGGTGAATGAACCTATCTACCTCAGCCATCTTGGATTGGATATCCTCGTCACCGGAAGTTCTGAGGACTTTAACTTCGGTGATAAGATTAAATTTAGCAGTGCTCAGACCGGCACTATAACGGCAGCGGTCAACGAACTCACACAGTTTGCGCTCATGCGTAGCACCGATACCGAGGCACCCGCCTTCAGCATCTGGGTGGACGACATTCAACCCCAGACGGGTAGTGTGATTCCGCCACGTCCGAATATCTCTATTGTATTACAGGATGCAAATGGTATTGATACAGAGTTTCTCACAGTCTCCAGACAAAAGGACAACGGTCCGTTTGAACTCATCACTGACTATGAACTCCGCACACAAGGTGGTTTTCAAACGGTGCCGCTTGATTACCAGCCGATTCTCTTTCCAGGCGAATATACCTTCAATATCACGGCACAGGATTTCAATGGGAATGCTGTCGGGGGCGACGAAGGTGTTGTCACCTACAGGTTCTTTGTTACGGAAGCACCCGATCTCACGCCTCCTACGATTGACATCTGGGTTACGGGTCTCGGGACAGGTGCGACACGCGAACCTCTTGATGAACCTTTAATAGATGGTACAGTACTTACAGAACAATCTCGCTTTAAAATTACGCTTACCGATGATAACGAACTTGACGAAACCGCTTTTCGTCTTAATTTCGGCAGAGCGTTTGAGACGCTTGAACCCTTGGAAGCAAATGCGTATGCTGAGACCTTCGATCCCGCTGTTCCAGCAAATGCTGCTATCACTTATACGCCAGACCTTCCGAATGGTGAGTATCAACTGCATATCACCGCTGCAGATACCAGTGAAAACACGGCAGAGCTTGTTACTTCCTTCGTTTTAAATGAAGAAGTCACGCTCAGTGAGGTTTTCAACGTTCCGAATCCTACGGTTGATGGAAAGACGTTTTTCACCTACCATCTCGCACAGGCACCCGACACCGTCACAATCAAGATTTACAGTGTCAACGGTAGACTGCTCCGGACGCTTGTCGATGCCAGCGCAAACCGGGGTGTCAATGAAACCTATTGGGATGGGAGAGATGAAACAGGGATGCGGTGTGCCAATGGCGTGTATCTGTATCGTGTCATCGCCTACATCGAAGATGGAAGCCGAATTGAACAGGTGGGAAAACTTGCAATCTTGCGTTGAATGGTTGTTGGTTAAAGAGATTTCTGATTATAGTAAATCCTAAAAATAAATGCACACTTTAGAAACACAAACACCCTTCCGCCGCTGGCGAGGTTTCTAGAGGAAACACCCTATCAAAAACACCTCGCCTTCCCGTTGGTGTATAGTTAATT
>CAZGAW010000124.1:0-14957 GCA_964523645.1 uncultured bacterium
CGCATTCCAAACATCACCTAATTCAGCAATAGCCTTGTAAACCGGATAAATGGCTTCCCACATTGCTTTACGCGCTGCGATAGCGGCATCAGTGTCCCCCTCAGCGAGTGCTGTCTTCAGCTGAGCACCCATTTCCTCCTGAACTGACGCACACGTTTGCGTCAGTTCTTCCAACAATCGTGCAGCATGTATCTGACGCGCAACGAGTTCTGCAACCGATATCTGCTCATCTGGCTCAACATCGTAAGCACGAGGTGGGGCGAAATTATGCGGTAGCCGCTCCCCTTCTTCTGTACGCGGCGTGTGCGTCGGATGAATATGGGGTGTAACAGACAGATACATTGTTATCGGTTCATCACCAAGAACACGCACCGTATGCGGCTGGTCAGCCAAAGCAATACACATCTGTCCGGGTCCCAACTCTTCAGTTTCACCATCAATCTCAAATTCGACGCGACCTTCCAGAATTAGGAAAATTTCGTGTCCTAAATCATGACTATGAAGTTGGGCACTTTGTCCAGGCTCCATCCTCAAGAACCGCGAGCGAATCTGCGGTGTCACCAACACATTCCGTATATCCGTGCGGTAATCGTAAACAGGAAATCCCATTGCGTTCCTCCATGCGATTTTGAGATAAATATATCATTTTCCCTGAAAAATGGCAAGGTAAATTAGGAAATCGGTGTACTTTTCTCTTGACACTCCGTTTAGGTATGATAAAATATTGGCAAAAGACATAACACCTTATTTTTTCAACTGGAAGGATATAAATTATGGACCTGACACATCAACCACCACGTCGACCTTCAAACCTCGGAATCGCTGGGATTGTAGGTGTGGCACGGATGACAGATAAGGCGCGTGCACATAACGCCGAAACTCTCGGTGATTATATCTACGGTGAGAGTTCTGGTTTGGACAATCGCGTTTTAATGTTCTTGGGGATTTCCGCTGACGCGTTCGCGGAAGCAGTTGACGAACATAACGATGCTGCACTCGGACACTGGGTGCTTGAAACAAGTGGAAAAACAGCAGCAGAGATTGCCGAGTTTAACGATGCTGCGCTTACCCAACTGCCCGATACCGATGCACACAAACAACGCCTGAAGGATCGACTCGCTCGCTTCGCACCTGGCAGGACTGATATTACAACGGTGCTTCAGTCCATGGAACTCGACGATTGGGGCAGTTATTGGCAGGTTGACTTAACCGCCGGTCCACCCCGCAGCGCACGTGCAAGAGACATCGCTGGCATCTGTGGGGTTGCTCGCATGGCAGACAAAGCGCGCGCCGAACGTGCGGGAAAAATCGGTGAGTACGTATACGGCGACGATTCCGGGCAAGATGTACGTATTTTAACGTCCCTCGGTATTTCGGCTTCGGATTTTCAGGAAGCAGCAGTCAACAATCCGAATAATCTTGAACTCGGGGCATGGGTACTGGAAAACTGTGGTAAATCGCCGGACGAAATTGATACATTTAATCAGACGTTGGTGAACTACGGACCCAATGAAACAACACGGGAACGGTTTGAAGCGAGATGTCAAGAAGTAGATCCCACTCGGACAGACATTACGACATGGGTAGAACTTCAGGACGTGGACGATCAGTTGAGTTTTGGCATTGTTGACCTTAACCGCCGCGCGCCACGAAGCCCCTACAATACAGACGTTTACGGAATGGTTCAACTCGCACGATTGATTGATAAGGGCAGGGCCTTTAATTCCAACACGCTCGGTGCCTATTTTTATGGTGAAGATTCGGGAATCGACAGAGCAACACTCGCTTTCTTAGGGGTTTCTCCTGCAGAATTCACTGAAGCACTGAAAACGTCGGCAACCGATGCAGAGGTTGAGGCGTGGTTGAAGGCGAATCATCCGAAAAGCGAAGCAGATATTGAAGCCTATAACGAACGGATGATCCAGATGGGTCCCACGGATGAACGCTACACGGCACTCATGGCGAAAATGATCAGCCGAATTGCTCCAGAGCGTACGGACATCAATACATGGTTCGCACTGATGGCACTTGATGATGAGAAGACTTTTGCTATATAATACAGCAAGGAACGGCATCGCAAGTCCATGGGTTTTAGCGATGCCGCGTCTAAAAAGGCAATAAAGATGATACGTATGAAAAATGCTGAAGCGATTGCGGACGTTCAGTCTGGGAAAAGTCCAGTTGCCAACGCCGCATGGTGGGGATTCAACCCAGAAGATGCGACAGAGACGCTACAAGCAGCGATTGACTCCGGCGCAAAACGGGTGGTTGTTCCGAATATGCACACCGATTGGATAGTCCAACCGATCAAACTTGTCGGAAACCAAGAGTTGATTTTTGAGCGCGGAACAGTCGTCACAGCAAAACGCGGCGAGTATCGCGGCAGAGGCGATTCAATGTTCACCGCACAAAATGTGGAGAATCTAACCATCCGTGGCTACGGCGCAACCTTCCGTATGTGGAAACAGGACTATATTAACGGGCTTGTCCTTGAACAGTTTGGATGGCACCGCTGGTACGGGCAGTACGAAAAGGCAGAATGGCGGATGACCCTGGCGATCCGAGGCTCTAAAAATGTAAATGTGTCTGGCTTAACGCTCAAAGATAGCGGGGGCGACGGCATCTACATTGATGGTGGGGCAGAACGACAAGCCTCTGAGGATGTGGTTCTACGTGACATTGTCTGCGACAACCACTACCGGCAAGGCATCAGCGTCATTAGTGCTGAAAATCTCAAAGTCGAGAACTGCACGTTTTCAAACACGTGGGGTACGCCACCCGCATCAGGTGTGGACATTGAACCCGACAAAAGTGAACAGCGGATAAAAAATACTGTATTCTCCGGATGCCAGTTTATTGATAACGTCGGTGACGGTATTGAAGTCTTCTTGGCACATACAACCAATGAAACCGATGACGTGACGCTGCGCTTTGAGAACTGCTACATCAGCAGTAAACACGGAACGGGTATCCGTGTATCAAAAATTGGAGACAATGGTCCCAGTGGCAGTATCGAATTTGATAACTGCACGGTCGAAAATACCGTTGGTTACGGCATCAAGGTGCAAGAAAAGTCGTTGAAAGGGGCACGGGTGACATTCAACGATTGTAAGGTTATCCATGCTGCTACTGATCGGCAGTTTGGTGGTGAATGGTCACCGATTTCCTTGTCCCTACCGAAACCGGAATTAGTGCAGACGATGGGCGGTATTGATTTCATTAACTGCTTTGTTGAAGACAATCGCGACCGTCCTGCTATCGAATTCACCCAACCAGAGAGCAATTTCCCGCTTCATGACATCACAGGTACAATCACGGTGTTGAACTCAAATGGAGTCCATGCTGAATTAGGTAAAGATCGTGAGAAACTTCCGTTGATCGTTACGGACTATCAGTAGAACGCAGAACACCATTTAGCCCAATTATACACTGGAATTTAGAACCATGACAAAAGCAGAAGCACTTCCCACCGAACCGCTACCACCCGACACTCTGAAAACTATCTTAGAGGATTTCTACCGCAACGGTGTAACGATTATCCGAAACGTGCTCTTACGCGAAGAGTGTGAGCAGATAGTGGAGCGTGTTGACGAAATCTTCACTGAGCCTTACTTCATGCAGATGCGCAATGTCAAAGGTTCTCGACAAGATGGAAAAGCACCCATTGTCGTGCATCGTCTTTTTGAATGTGATCTCATGTTCCGTGACCTACTGGTGCGTGAACCGATTATCAGCATTGCTGAAAGTGTATTAGGCGAGCAGTGCCACTGTATCGCGCAAGGGTGTATTCTCAACCGAAAGGATTTAGGCATCAACCGATTTCACATTGACGATGGTGTGGAATTTCCGATCACGCCAGAAATGGAACGGCACGATCCAAGACTCCGGATGCCCGTGCTCCGCATGTCCGTGCAAATCGCCCTGACTGATCAAGATGATGTCAAATACGGTCCATCTCAATTCGTCCCCGGTAGCCATTACTCTGGGCGACAACCCGATGACTCAGAACACCCAACTTTCGACGGCAAAGCCCCTGTCTCACTCCTCATGAAAGCAGGTGACCTCTATCTGCTTAACGGACAAACATGGCATAGAGGTGCCCCGAACCAAACAGATCGGATCCGCTATCTATTTCATCAGGTCTATGGACAACGTTTTGTTGCACAACGGTTCTGGCCCTACCTGAATTATCGTATGCCGGACTACGTTTTGGAAGGTGCCGATGAACGTTTACTGCGTGTTCTTGGGAAACACCCTGAAATGGCTTACGGATAGATTGAAGTAAAATTTACTTACATAGTGAAAAGCACATAATTTATAAAATTGTTGGCGATGTTTTTTAATTTTGTACACGTTCAGCAATATTAAATAATAACTTCCGAATTTCAGAAAGGTCTCGAACCCGTAGAGGCGGGGTTTCCCAGCCCAACATCAATGGGAAATGTGCGAATTTAATATTCAAAGTTGCTTCCGAATATACAGATGGTTATTATTTTTATTTATACAATAATAAAGCCTAAAGGAGATTCATCATGTTTATTGAAATCATCAACCAAGACGGGAAGTACAACTCTTCTTATCGAGGGATGGTGAATATTCAGTACGTACACCAAATTCAGATAATCAAAGGAAGGCACCGTTCATACGAGTTGCATATTAACCTGTCAAATTCCCCTAGCATAGAACTACTCGGTACGAAAGAAGAGTGTGAGCAATTCTACAATCAGTTGCAAGAGGTATTGAAAACCTATCAACAATTATCCACAACTGATACACTCGTTTTTCCACCGCGGTTGCCATCAGAATTGTCCGTAGACGAGAATGAAAGAGAAGGATGATGATATCTCATTACTCCAGAATTAACAAGTGATTGTTTCAAAAATCTCATTAGGAAACGGTAATAAATGATTGCCACAATATTTGATATCGACGGTACCTTGGTCGAAAGTTTCGGTTTCGATGATGCCTGTTATATCTCTGCAATAAGGGAAGTCTTGGGAGAAGTTCACATCCATGACGATTGGAGCCAATACAAGAATGTAACCGACACAGGCAGTTTGCGCCAAATCATGGAAGAGAATAAGATTCAGGAAAAAGAGCAAATTAAGGAAGTTCGCACGAGATTCGGTGAATTGATTAGGCAGTATCTTCAAAACGGTGGCACATGCCTTCCAAAACAAGGGGCTATTCACCTGATTGATAAACTTATCACTGCGGATTGCTATACAGTTGGGTTCGCGACAGGCGGTTGGAGACATACCGCGAAAATGAAACTGCTGCACGCAGGATTTAACTTGCGGAATACGGTTTTAACTTCCAGTGATGATGGTGATGAACGCGTGGTGATTATGAAGAAATGCCTATTGCAGTTAGGGCATTGCTTTCAGCGTGTCGTATACATAGGTGATGCTGAATGGGATATGCAGGCGACCAAAACACTCGGATGGCATTTCATAGGTGTCGGCGCGCGATTAAAGGGAAAATGTGAATTCTGGGTCGAAGATTTTTCAAATCATGATTCATTCATGAAAATGATACACGCTTAGAACAGGGGTTCTGTTGTTTGCTAAAGCGTCTCTGATAGTAGAGAAGAAAACTCTGATTAGAATCCGATGGTTCTTTTAAGTATTCCTGACACACCTCAGGATATTACACCTCAATGGCTCACTGAAGCCCTATGTTCAACAGGTATACCCCTGAATGCCATCGTAACATCGCTTTGTATTGAACCGATTGCGGAATTGACTTGCGCTGGACAGTTAGCACGTTTGCATCTTAGTTTTAGTCAATCTCAATCAATACTGCCAAATACGCTGGTTGCTAAACTACACGCCCCAGATGAACTTCTGCGAGCACAAACGCGCCCATTTACACCGGATAAGTGCGAAATTTTGTTTTATCAGCAACTTGCCAGTGAGATGTCCCTTCGCACCCCGTATTGTTATTACAGTGCTATGAACGTCACCGATGGGAAATATGTTAGGATTCTTGAAGACCTTGCCCCCGCGAAAGTCGGAGATCAAATCAGAGGAAGTACAGCGGAAGAAACAGCACTTGCTCTCCGTGCAATTGCCGGTTTTCATGCCAATTGGTGGAACAGCGAAAAGATTGAAGGGTTCGATTGGCTAACCAGCGCAATAACGGATTCTGATCCCGTTAACCGTTGGATCCTTGAGCAATATCGAAAAGCATTTCCTATCTTTGTTAATAAAACTGGAGCCCTGTTGACGGATGCAGTCAAGACTTTTGGAGAACAATTGCCTGAGAAGTTAATGGATAAGTCCCAATTTGGGAAACCACCGAGAACCTTGGTCCACGGTGATTTCCGCTTGGAGAACGTGTTTTTTGGTACCTCTCTTGGAGAGCCAGGCTTCGCCGTGATTGACTGGCAGGATATATCATGCGGAGAGGGAGTTTCGGATGTTGCATGGTTTATCGGCGGGTGCTTACACGCTACATCAAAACGGCAAGTAGAGGAACGACAACTCTTAAAAATCTACCACGAAACGCTGAAAGCAAATGGGGTTAGTGGGTACACTTTCGATACGTGCTGGGAAGACTATCGGCTCGCCATGTCGCGTTATTTTGTTCAAGCAGTGCTTATGGTAGCTTCATTAAATCGAGAAAATGACCGAGAAAACAGACTTGCACGAGCAATAGCCGAGCGGTTCATTGCAGCGATTACGGATTTGCATTTAATCGGTGGATGAGGAGACAATCTTCCTTTCATAGTCAAACTTTCACCTAACCCATTTTTAGAAATAAAAAGGTTATATTAATGACACTCACTGTCGAAACCCCAACGGAACTTAGCGATGGAACAATCACCATTCGCACTCACAAATCTAGTGACGTTCATCCATATTTTGAGGCTGTGCGAGAGTCGGTTGCAGAAGTATCACGTCATCTATTGTGGTGTCATCAAGATTATTCAATTGAAGAAACTCAGATATGGATAGAAAAGATGATTCCGAGATTCTGGGAACAACGAAGTGAATACCACTTTGTCATTACCGATGCGCTAACCGGTAGCATTTTAGGTGGGTGTGGTTTAGATGAGGTCAACTGGATTAACCAAACAGCGAACCTTGGATATTGGGTGAGAACGTCTCGAACAAGACAAGGCATTGCCACCGCTGCTTCAAGACTTCTTGCGCGCTTTGGATTTGAGCAGCTTCAACTCAAACGTATTGATATAGTAACTTCAATCGAAAACACTCCGAGTGCACGAGTCATTGAGAAGCTCAACCCTTCTGAGAAGAAACAAGCAAAAAATAACTCTTCCGCCGATGAAAGTATGCTGGATACCGTAGTGTCTTCACTATTTCCACAAGATATACTCTGATCGGAGGAAATTGTCACATGTTAAAACTTTTTACACCTGTTGCAATCGTTTGCTATACGAAAAAGGAGGAACACAATGTTTATTGCCACTCACAACGCTATCTACGCCGTTGAAAATGATGGGGATGGTGAACCCATCCAAATCTATAAGGGCATAGATCATCAAGATCTCAGCGCACTGGTTTCGCTGTCAAACGGTGAAGCCGTAATATCTGCCTTGTCGGATGGAACGTTACTCGTTTTATCAGAAGATAACGAGAAACGAATTCCAACAGGTATAGCAGATCCAATCGCTTCGCTACTCGTTGTTCGCGAGGAGCCGTTGACACTGCTCATCGGAACGGATGAGGGTGCTTATGTCTATCGCCTCGTTGGCGAAGAAGGACCGGCTGAACGAGTCGTCGCCTTTGACGAATTAGAATGTCGGAAAGATTGGTATACGCCCTGGGGCGGACCACCAGCCGTCCGAACTTTTGCCAAAACCCAAGACGGTTTTTGCTACGCAGATATCCATGTCGGAAGTATCATGCGTTCCCACGATGAAGGGATTTCCTGGGAACCTGTCACGCCAGAACTCCATAAAGATGTCCATCAGGTCGCTACGTGTCCTGCGGACGATAATCGAGTTTATGCGAACACACAAAACGGTGTTTATGTCAGTGCCGACCGTGGGCACTCGTGGGAGAATCGGATCGAAGGCTTGCCAGTTCGCTACGGAACCACTATTGCTGCACATCCAACAGACCCAGACCTTCTGATTGCTACAGTCCAAAACGGACCGAGAGGCGGTGGGGCTTGGCTCTGCCGTTCGGAAAATGGCGGCGCGACCTGGACGCAACTCAACGATCAACTCGTAGAACCCACGGATCGGATTCCCACAGGCTGTATTGCGTTTGCATCCGATGGAACAGCGTGGGCAGTTATCGGAAAGACGCTTTACATCGGAAAGGATCGAGCCACAAATTGGAGTCCGTTCTGGACAGCACTCGAACACCCGATTCAAACCCTTGCTGCTTAGTACATCATAATAAAAATGAACCGAGGAGATTGTAGTTGTGAATGTATTAGGTATCGACTTTACTTTCTTTGCGGTGAGCGATATGCAGAAATCGCTCACCTTTTATCGTGACCTGCTTGGAATTCCACTCGCTTGTTTGGTTTATGAAGGTACGTGGGCAGAATTTGAGATAAACCCCGGCACGTTGGTATTAGGACAGGGTTATGATTTTACACAACCCGGTGGAGGGTCGGTCGCGCTTGCTGTCAACAACGCGAAAGCTGCCATAGAAGAATTAGAACAAGCAGGAATCCATATCCATTCGCCTTTAGGTGAATCCGCCGTATGTTTTTGGGCGATTATCGCAGATCCCGACGGCAATAGCGTCATCATACATCAGCGAAAGGATAAGACAGTCGGGTGAAATGCCGTTCTGAACACATTAGCCGAAAAAAATAATTTTACCTATAATATGAATTGTAATAAAACAGAAAAGAAAGTCGCCCAGCAGACTGAGACGGTATGCTGGGGTTATGAAGCAGAGAACGGACCGGATCTTTGGGGACAGCTCAGTCCAGAATACAGACTTTGCTGTGCGGGCATACACCAATCGCCGATTGACATCGTAAATCCCACACCAGCAAAACTTCCCACTATTACTTTCAACTACCAGCCAACATTCTTACATATCCACAATACCGGCAACACAATCGAAGTTGCGTATCCGAAAGGGAGTTGGATGGAAGTTGATGGAACGAAATATCATCTCCTCCAATTCCACTTCCACGCACCCAGCGAACACACAGTGGCAGGAAACCTGTACGATATGGAGATGCACCTCGTTCACGAAAGTGAAGACGGTACGCTGGCTGTCATCGGGGTGTTAATTAAAAGCGGTAGCATCAACACAGCGTTTGCTCCTTTTTGGCATTATTTGCCATCCATTCCGAGTGAATCCAAAGAAATTAAAGAGATTACCTTAAATGCTGCCGATTTGTTGCCGAATACAAAGCACGCTTATCGCTATATCGGTTCGTTGACAACACCGCCCTGCTCAGAAGAGGTCAAATGGTTTGTCCTGACGACACCCATCGAGATGTCTCAATCGCAAATCGCAGCGTTCAAAACGATACTGTATGGCAACAATAGACCTGTGCAACCGTTAAATGGTCGCGAATTGCTCGTGGACGCTATTGAAGACTAATAAGATTCATCAATTATATGAATCTCCTCAATGCTCGATTGAGACGTTCTATAATTTCTATAACCTGTAAACCTCAAACGGCGAACCTCCGCTCTTTCGCATGTTCACGGATATGTCTATCCTCATTCTTTTGCAATTCAGCAGAGCTGCTAAGTATAATATCCTTAAGCCAATCGCTTCTTAAAAGGAGCGAAGGAAATCTTATTCTTATTTTTTAAGGAATCTACCATGAACATCAAAAACAGTCACACTTCAAAACCCACATTCATATTAATAATTATCGCTTTAGTTATAGGACTCTCTTCATGTGAGCGGGTCCACCAAATCATAGAACCGACAATCCCAGTGACAGATATTCCAACACCAATAGCAGAACGCGACCACGTTTGGGTCGTGGATCAGCAAGGCGTTGAGGTACCTGTGCCGGGGGCCTGGGTGCTTGTGTCGCACACGCACCTAAATTCAACCTCCACAATCGGTGAAAGTTTCACCTTACCTGCGGAACCACCGCATCCTTTTCAAACATCGGATGGAACTTACACAGATGGCGAAGGGATTCTCTGGACAAAGGTAAGAATAACAACCGCCAACGGCGATAAATGGCAATTCCTTGAGCGCGTAGATACAAGCGTTTCCCCGCATCGACTTTATGTTGTTGTCACAGTGGATGACAATGGACTGCCTACGCTTGCGTATGGCGAATATCCCTTCGATTTGCCAAGACATAACGTGCAAATCTGGGAAAAGCAGTAAAATAGAATGTTGGCGAGGTTGCCACCTCGCCAGCAAACGAACTAAACTTCAACTGTAAGGAGAACACGCATTGGTCCAAAGAATTGAGGAACAAGATGGGTATATGCTCCTCCATTTTGGAGAGCCACCTGCAGACGTAGGGCAAATCGAGTTTGTCAATTGTGTCGCCTATCAAGAAAACCGGATACTCTTCTGTAAATGGCGGGATGAGGATATCTGGGTATTGCCCGGCGGACGCGTCGATCCAGGGGAAACGGCTGAAGAGGCTGCTCATCAAGAACTCATGGAGGAGACAGGCGCGACGCTGAAAAACATGGAAGTGCTGTGTTACATTCACTGCTTCATGTACAATCTTGAGTATTGGGGCATTGCTTACTTAGGAGAAATTGAGGCGTTAGGGAGTCCAACAGACCTTAACGAAGTTAGTGAAGCAAAACTGTTCTCGTCCTTTCCAGAAAATCTTTCCAAACCAGGACCATTCGGAAATCAAGGGAAGGCTTTATATCAAGCCGCAATGCGTAGATTATTAGAGATGAACAATTAAGGTTCATTTAAAGCGTCAAATTACCAGATCTGTAAGAAATTTTGATATTTTTTCAGATTTTTTTGACATCCACAGAAATTGCGAGTATAATTAATGAAATTCGTGCAGTTTCCTATAAATTTATCACGATTTTTTTGACATTCGCGGGAATTATGGGTATAATTAAAAGATAATGAGATTCGTTATCAATTTTTAGAACGAAATCTGCAGCAAATATTCAGAATTTCATTTTACCGAGCGACAACAGACAAAAAATATGATAATGAGTCTCAATATCATTATTTACAAAATACATTAATGAAAAAACAACTCACCTATTCTATAAAATTTCTTGCGGTTTGTGGAATGTTTATTTCACTCAGTGTGGGTGCTATTGCGGAATCAAACCCATTCTCGGTCTCCGGATATGGGGTAATTAACTACTCCCATTTCGATTGGGAACTCGATCCCGGTAGGCGCGCTGCTATTGACGTGGAACGTTTCGTCATCGCGCCGAAATACCGTATCAACGATACCATTCGGCTTGAAGCGGAACTTGAATTTGAACACGGCGGTACCGGCAGCACCATGGAATTCGACAAATTTGAAGAGTTCGGAGAATTTGAGACAGAGATCGAAAAAGGCGGCGAAATTATTGTCGAAAAACTCGCCGTTGTCTTCTCCTTTCAACCCGCCTATAACTTCCGCGTTGGGCATATCATAGTTCCAGTAGGACTCGTCGCGAAAAGGCATCGACCGCAACACTACTTTACGACAACGCGTCCCGAAGCGGAGACGCATCTCATTCCAACCATCTGGCATGAAACCGGTGTTGAAATTTTCGGATCACTCGGCTCGCTGAACTACCAAGCGCAGATTGTTAACGGATTGGATTCAACGGGTTTTAGTTCCCGACACTGGATCGTTCGTGGACATCAACTGCGGTTTGAAACTGCGAACGCCGAGGCCCCCGCGTTTGTTGGACGCCTCGACTACGCGTTTCATGAAAACGCGACCGTCGGTATTTCCGGCTACTACGGCGACACCGCGGCGAACCGCCCGAAACCTGATGTAGATTTCGACGCGCACGTTGGGATTGTGAGCCTTCACGGGTTTTATGAAGTAAATGCAGTGAAGATACGCGGGTTGTTCCTCTGGGGAGCACTCGAAAATGCGGATCAACTTTCCAAAGTCAACCGAACCCTCTCCAATAATCTCAATGTAAAGCGGACACCGATAGGTAGCTCAGCACTCGGTTGGTACATTGAAGCAGGCTACGATATTTTATCATTTTTCAGACAATCAAACAATAGCGCGGAAGATCGCGATCTGAAGGATACCCCTCCAGACAAGATGTTAGATGTTTTCGCGCGTTACGATTTTTACGACACGATGGCAACCGTTGAAGGTATCATTTTCGACAATCCGCGGTGGGAAAGAACGACGTGGACTTTTGGGATTAACTACCACGTCCACCCACAACTCGTTTTCAAGAGTCACTACTCACTGCGACGGTTAGCAACAAAGGATAAAAACAGGGAAAATACCTTTGCGTTCGGCCTCGGTTTTCAATACTAATACACGCATCGCGTGTAACCAATAAAGAAAAATTGGAGATTTCTATGAAACTCTATAAAGTTTGGACAATCTTCTGTTGTTTATTACTCGCATCCGCTTTTGTTGTCGGATGCGGTAGCGATGACGCAGATGAACAGGATGAACTCGCACAAGGTGAGGTCTTTGATGCAAGTACAATGCTTAACGACTTTGCCAATACTGTCGTGTTAGCTACATATACTGACCTGGATAATAAGGCAGGCGAATTGTTGGCAGCTGTCAAAGCGTTGGCGGCGGATACGTCGCAAGCAAATCTCGAAAAAGCGCAACAGGCGTGGAAAGCAACGCGAACACCGTGGGAACAGAGTGAATCGTTCCTATTCGGTCCTGTTGATACACAAGGACTCGATCCCGCATTAGATAGTTGGCCCGTCGACCACGTTAACTTACAGTCCGTTCTGGACAGCAATGCTGCCTTAACGGTAGATTTTGTTAGCGGTTTAGAAGATACCCAGAAAGGGTTCCACACGATCGAGTTTCTCCTGTTCCGCGATGGCAATCAACGTAAGGCATCAGACATAACCGCTCGCGAACTGGAGTATCTCGTGTCAACAACCGAGAACCTCAAGGCGAGCACCGCTCAATTACGGTTGGCATGGGCACCAGAGGGTGAAAATTTCAGCAGCGCAGTTGCACAAGCCGGCACGGGAAGTGTCATCTATCCATCACAGAGTGCCGCCGTACAAGAGATGGTCAACGGTATGATTGTCATCGCCGATGAAGTTGCGAACGGTAAGATTTCTGATCCTTACAATGAATCGGACACAACCCTTGTTGAATCTCAGTTTAGTTTCAACTCCATCTCGGATTTCCAAGACAATATCCGTGGGATTCAGAACGTCTACATGGGCAAGTTCATAACTGATGGACAAGGTCTCAACGACTTCGTGAGTGGTCAAGATCCTGATTTAGATGCCCGTTTCCAGCAAGAGATCCAGGCGGCTATTGACGCTATCGGCGCAATTCCAGATCCGTTCCGCGATTCGATTACAGCGAACCCTGGTGCCGTTCAAGCCGCAATTGATGCTGTCAGTAAGGTGCAACAGACGCTCGAGCAAGATATACTCCCACTCGTCCAGTCGAGTGAATTTAATTAATTGTAGTAGGCACGCGCCGCCGTGCCGTCTCAACCAGAAAAGATGAAACATTTTCACAATTTACTATCCCTAACCCTTTTGGTGTCAATTCTGCTGAGTGCGTGTGATTCCGAGTCGCCGGTGGCAATAGAATCAACACCCGTATTTTCAACAAGCGAGCTTTCTGGCGGCGAGACAACTGTTTTCGATGCGTCAAGCCACGCGTTCTCAATTCCCGCGCCCAATCTTTCTCCAACAGCCTTTGAGAAGCATCTCGAAGGTGACGTTGAATTTGAAGCCGTTTTTGTGACAGCACCCGCCGTGGTAAATCCGGGACTCGGTCCTATCTATAACAACGTCTCGTGTATCAATTGCCATTCCCGTGATGGTCGCGGGCGACCCCCGGGGGCCGACGAGGGACTCGTATCGCTGCTTTTTAGGCTTA
This sequence comes from uncultured bacterium, assembly GCA_964523645.1. Taxonomy (GTDB): domain Bacteria; phylum Poribacteria; class WGA-4E; order WGA-4E; family WGA-3G; genus WGA-3G. The sequence continues at coordinate 13,960 of CAZGAW010000124.1, forward strand.
GCCTTCCGAAGGGAGAGAATTCAGTAACTGGAAAACCGCCGACCCCGGTGCCTGGTTTTGGTACACAACTTAACAATCGCGCGATCGTGGACGCAGCCCCAGAAGGCACGGTTAAGATCGAGTACACCGAACAGACGTTGACGACGGCAGATGGTACACGCGTGCATCTCCGCTATCCGAACTATACGCTTACCGAAACCTATCAACCCCTGCCAGAAAACGTTGAAGTATCGCCACGCGTCGCACCCGTTGTCTTTGGACTCGGTTTGCTGGAAGCGATTCCTGAAAACGTCATCCTTGCTTATGCAGATGAAGCCGATGTTGATGGAAACGGTATCTCAGGTAAACCGAACTATGTGTGGGATGTCGTCGAAAAACATTATACCCTCGGACGTTTCGGATGGAAAGCGAATCAACCGACCCTCCGTCAGCAAGTTGCAGCAGCGTATCACGACGATATGGGGATAACGACCTCACTGTTCTCGGTTGAGAATTCGGCGGGACAATCACAACTGGCTGCACACAACGCAGCACCGGAGGTTAGCGACGAAATTTTAGAGGTCGTGACGTTCTACGTTCAGACGTTGGCAGTGCCAGCGCGACGCAACGTGGACGATCCACAGGTCAAGCAGGGCGAACAACTTTTTGCTGAAGCGCAGTGTGCCAGTTGTCATGTGCCGACGTTAAGAACCGGCGTTTTACCCGGTGTGCCTTCAGTGAGTAACCAGACGATCCACCCTTACACAGACATGTTGTTACACGACATGGGGCCTGACTTAGCAGACAATCGTCCTGATTTCCACGCCAGTGGCAGCGAATGGCGGACACCACCGTTGTGGGGTATCGGTTTGGTGAGAAGGGTTAATGGTCATACCAACTTCCTCCATGACGGCAGAGCGCGGAATTTAATGGAAGCGATACTCTGGCACAGTGGAGAGGCAGAAACATCACGGCAATCCGTTGAACAGATGTCAAAAGCAGAACGCGATGCACTCATC
>CAZGAW010000125.1:0-14240 GCA_964523645.1 uncultured bacterium
AAAAACCTGACGGTTTCAAATAAGATATTTCGTGAAATATAAATTACCGTTTCGTGTTTTCACGGAGATAGCCAATTGTGATTCGGCACGAACCCGCGTACCGCTTGACTCGAAAAAAATCCTCCGTGAATCCTCCGTGAATTGTGCCGATAAAAGGTATTTGTAGGTTGGGTCGAGTGGAACTTAATCCGACAATATCTATACCTGAAATACATCTCAATACCCTATAGCCCATATCACATCAAACCCATAGCGAAACCCAACTCAAGTTTCGCCCAGAAATTAATACTATGTTGCTCTTACTCAATTCCGCCGTGATGCCTACAGAGGGAGTCTACACCTTGAAACGGATTTCAAAATCCGAGTTTCAAGAATTACTCCAAGAGGCTGCCGCAACTGGTAACTTCCGAAGTTACATCGGTTACCCCGAAACCGCTCGCTTGCTTGAGCAACTGACAGGTATTGAAATTGAAGTGTCGCGGGAACAGGCAGAACTCGCGATAGGAGATGTCATGCTCATCGTTAAGCTCCGCCACCGTATACAAGATCTGTCTAATATCAGTGTGTATCAACCCTCGTTAGATGACCTTGATTTCTTTATTTCCCATTGGCAACCTTTGACCGAAGGAGGGACGCTTGGATGAAAACATTTGTAACATTTCTCGGTAGGGGGCGGGAAAATACAACAACCGGGTACCGAGAAACTATGTATAAATTTCCAGATAAATCTACAAAAACGACAGCGTTTTTCGGGTTAGCATTGGCGGAACATATTAACCCAGATCGCGTCGTTATTTTGGGCACAAGCAGCAGCCAATGGGGAGTGTTGGTAGAAAATCTTGCATCAGAAGGCGAAGAAGAGGAAGCACGACTCGAACTCATTGATGCCGAAACCAAAGGGGAGGTTCATCAGATACATTTGGACAACGTTGTGAACCTAATGTGCCGTGCCATCGGTTGTGAAGTTATTCCACGGTTGATTCCGTATGGAATAAATGAGAACGAACAGTACAAAATATTAGATGTTATTGCCGACAATGTGCCGAAAGGAACTATCAATTTTGATCTGACACATGGGTTTCGTCATTTCGGCATGATAGGTTTCCTTTCAGCTTTCATGCTCGCACGAGTTCGGGGACTTGAAGTAAAAAATCTGTGGTACGGTGCACTTGAAATGACGCAAGGAGGAATCACTCCCGTGCTTCAGTTGGACGGTCTTGACAGGGTCCGACGCTGGTTAAACGCCCTCAACCGTTTTGATGCAACTGGAGATTATGGCGTGTTTGCCTCACTCTTAACTGAAGATGGGGTGAAACAGGCTGTCGCGGCATGTCTTAAAAACGCTGCTTTTCACGAACGGACACTCAATTTATTTGCTGCAGCTGATGAAATTCGTAAATTCAAATCTGTGCTTGTGTCTAACCTCGCGGGAGCGTCAGGATTATTTCAACAGAGATTGGCTGATCGGCTGGCGTGGGTAGACTTGGATGCGCTTTCCAAACAGCAAGCCGAATTAGCCCGTCAATACCTGAGACGCCGTGACTATGTTCGTGCCGCCCTGTTTGCATGGGAAACCCTTGTTACACTGGCATGTGAGGAAGAAGGGCTTGATCCAAAAAATCGAGATAATCGCGCGAACCAAAATGTTCTAAGGTTCGTGGATACGGATAAGCGCAAATCCTGTGAGAACCTTAATCAGGTTCGTAATGCCTTGGCGCACGGCACTTCATCTAATTCTTGGAAGGTACAAGAGATGCTCACGGACGAACAGAAATTACGTGAAGGATTACAAGAGGCATTCAATTACCTTCTACCAAACCAGAATTAAGAATTGTCTTTTAATCGAACCCGTCTGGAATCGAAACTCGTGACCCAAAACCCAAAACCCATAACTTTTAACCGATGAACATTGTATCCATTGCCCCGGATAAACGCAGTGTGCTTATGCCTCTGTTTGCCGATTATCTGCCGCAGCGTATCTTCATTCACAGCGTGCTTGAAGGACATAGTGGCATCGCGCTTGCAGATTCAAACACAAATCCACGGGTTGCCCAATTAACGCATCCCGGTTGGGCGATACTCGGTGGCGATGTGACGCATCCCGTCGCGCAAAAATTCGTCCAGCAATTATCAGATATATGGGTTATTCCTATCTCAGCAGCATGGCGTGCGTTACTATTTAGCGTTCATGGGCATCACCTCAAGCAAACACACGGCATTACGTTTTCACCGGACTCACTCAACCTCGAACATCTGCGGGACCTCCAAAAACAGATTCCTTCTGATTGCCACATTGAACGCATTGACATCGCCTTGGCGAGACAACTTAAAAATGAAGGGTTGTCCACTTTACCGGGTTTCAGTTCACTCACTGATTTTGCTGAACGTGGCATAGGGTTCTGTGTAAGCATCGAGGGGCGCATTATGAGTCACGCTGTTTCGCTGATGCAATGTCGTGAAGGGATTCATATTGGAATTGAGACGGATCCTGACTTTCGTAATAGGGGATTTGCTTCAGCTATCGCTGCCAAACTGCTCGCATACTGCATGGAGCGAGATATTTATCCGCATTGGACTGCCAGTTCTGAAAACGCAGCTTCTATTCATTTGGCGGAAAAACTCGGGTATGTCCGTGATGGGGTGTATGAGGCACTCGGTGTGCCATAAAAACGTCGTGATTTTTCTCTGGCAAGTGCATCCGAAAGCAGTTATGATGTAGCGGAAGGAATTCGGATGGGCAGCCACGAGGGTTGCCCCTACAGGTGCGGTGTTGTCAATGTCGTGTTTGATGTAGGGCAGCCACAAGGGCTGCCCCTACAGGTGGGTTCGGTTCTTTTTTTCAAATCAATATGGGATTAAAATTTTTGTAGGGGCAATGCCTTGTGCTTGCCCATGAATTTAATTTTCGTAGGGGCAATGCCTTGTGCTTGCCCTCTCTCCTGCGTAGGGGGATAAATAGACTGGAGATCAGGAAATCTAAATGGATATATTGGAAGCACTTAAAGAACGCGATGCGCGCATTGAAAGATTGGAACGTGCACTTTTGTTACTGCTGAGTTTGAACGTCGGGAATCACCTCGACAAGTCTTCTCAGAACTGTTTTAGCCACGTTTCGTCTTTTGCTGTCGAGCAGATGGAAACCCTTATTGCAGAGGCAGGTAGCACCGAAAAAGTCATCGAAGATTTGCTCGAGGCGACTGAGAAGCGTTTTCGTGTTGAAGTCGATGCATTGGGTCGATAGTCCATAAATTTCATCAGTAAGGCGGGTATGGTAATCAGATATGTAGGGACAGGTCTCGTGCCTGTCCATTACGTTTTACCGAAGAAAAAAGAGGAGATAGGAACCCAAGAACAGGACGTTAATGACCACCAAAGCCCCACGCGCAAGTCGGGTTTTCAACCTCGGAAACAGATAGACAGAGGCAGCGAGCATGACCAATCGCTCTATCGGCGCGAGGATACCGGCGTAGTGATCCCGATCCCAGTAAGAGATGGGACTTTCAAAGACGAAATCGGAGAGCGGAAAGAAATGATGATGCCCGTCATCGTGATGCGTCCAAAAGTCGAAACCGAAATGGATGAGCATGCTCCACGCGAAAACGACGATTCTCTGGGAGTTCAGGAGGTAATATCCTATTCCCAAAACGATCAGAATTAGCGGGATAGAATTGAAAAGGTCAAAGAAAGTTTGCCACGCCTCCATAAAGTATCGGGAACCCCAGAGTTCACGCTGTGGTGTCTTAAGGATAAATGTTTCGACCGCGAAAAAGATAAACATTGGCAGGTCAGGCAGGACGGCACCTATAAAGGCGTAGCGGTGAAGATAGGGTTTGTCTCGCTTTGAGAGGAGGGCTATATTGAGGACGACATGTGATTGGGTAACCATGGTTATATTGGTTGTCAGCTGTCAGGGGAATAGTTGTCAGTTTTCAGTTGTCGGTTATCAGTAAAGCGTCGGGAATCGGAGTGTTTTTGATAGGGGTATTTGCTTGGGCATTTCTGCGGATTTCTTCCCTTCTACAATAGTTGTGAGTTATCAGTTTTCGGTTTTCAGTTATGAAAGGTATTGATGACAGCAGCGTTTTCTTTAACTGACTGCTGATTGCTGACAACTGATAACCACTTCAAAGATGCCAAACCTCACCCGCGAATGGCGGAAACAGACAATCGAGTAGCACCGCTGGTGTCGTGCCGTTTGTCCAGCAGTCAACGAAGTTTGATGTCAATTCTTCCGTCCGACATCTTCCGCAGAGGAGCTGCAGAAACGTTAAATCTGGGAATGCCGCATCTCCTGCTTCGACATCCCCCGGAGTCCAGTCAGCGATGTCCGTGATACGACCGCGTTCAAATTTGAGATGGACACCACTTCGGTAGAAGTTGAGTTTGAGCTCACCCGTGTATCCCTCGGCAACAGTACCGATGAGATGTTTTTCCAATGCTGGCTGGATATGCCGCAGAAACGCTATGAGATCCGGCACCCGAATATACCATGCATACGGCGGTTCCTTACGGACAACATTTTTGGGTAACGCCTGATAGAAGAAATGTTCGCGCCCTAACATGAACTGCACGCCTGTCGCTTCCTTGTTGTCGCTCTCAGCGCTCACCGGTGTCGTTTTTGCTTTTTCCCATAATGCACGCAGCAGCGATCGGATGAGATGTAGACAGCCGACCCCGGGTTTCAGTTCCATTTGCATGACAAGCAAATTATCGTAACACCACTGGAGATGTTGCACATAACCGAGTCGCGTCCCTTCCATATCTTCAATGAGCAGGAATTCATGTCGTGCGTCACTCTCTGCTGAACGTCCACTGAATTCGTACTCCCACATCGCCGGTGTCCGAGTGCAAGCGAAGACCTTCTGTTCAACACGACTTTCATAAAGTTCTCGAATGAAAGCGTTATCCGTATCTGTTCGTGGACGGAGTCGGCACGTCTCGGTCTCCCCTTTTTTTAAGGTTGGAATGTGCATACCGTCGATAACCTGTTCGGCTTCCATATCCAGTGCCATCTCATACCCAAAGAGTCGATAATACCACGGGATACCTGTGATACCTTGCATCAGTTCCCCACGTGCCTCACTCAAGGCGTGAATCACCTCGAACTGCTTTCGGACCAAGCCTCTCCGGCGATATTCAGGTTCCGTCGCGACGAATTCGGGTTGCCCGAATTTGAATGGGATGCCGCTATACTTCCATGTCTGTGAAATCAGGCAGAGCGATGACACAATTTTTCCTGTGTTGGTATCTTCAACAACGGTGAAATCGCTTGCTTTGCAGGTCGGGTGGTCGCCTGACATCAGGTCTCGGATGCTTGCCCCTACGCTTACTTCTTCGTGAAGACGGGCGTTGAATTCAGCGAGCGTATCTGTATCGGCAGGTGTGGCAAATCGGAGTTTTAAGTTGTCGCCGAGATCCATCGGCATCTGTGAGAGGATACTGTTTTTTGGCATTTACGTTCCCTATGACGTGATATTAGAACGGATTATATCACAAAGCCGAGTACCCGTCAAGCGGGAACCTGTTGGGGGCAGGATGATTTGGTTTTACATATTTCCTTTATCTATGTGAATAGACTTCCCTTGTAGGAGCGAGCTGTGCTCGCGATCTTGCGTCCAAAGGGTAACATCTGTCAACCAAAACCGATATCGGAACCGAAAACTGAATACCTCTGTGTTGGAGGGGTGTGTAAAGTTTGATCTTATAGTAAATCCTGAAAATATATGCACACACAAGGTTGGGTACTTCCCCACTCGCTGGCGAGGTTTCCTAGGGGAAACGCCCAAGCAAAAACACCTCACCACATTGCAAAGTGTAAACTTAATTGTGGGTTTTACTATAAACTCGTCACGCGGTTTCTCATGCTTCTTACATAGCACTCCGCTGGAGTGCAGCTACGGTGCCTGCTGATTTCTATAGACATATCACGCCTCTGGCGTGAAGAAGTGTTTAACGGTGCCTGCTGATTTCTATAGACATATCACGCCTCTGGCGTGAAGAAGTGTTTATCTGTAAAACTGCCTCTTTGCTCCAGCGGAGCAACATGTCTATAGAAAAAATGAAACCCCTTCTGGCACTCCAGCGGAGTGCTATGTGTGTTGACGGAGTATTTTCGGGGGTAAAAACTGATCTATGGAGAACGCTGCCGAAAATTTACACACTCCCTATAGGGTGGACTCTCATTCCCGACTCATAATCCTGTGAATCCTTAATTCTTTAATGCTGATTCTGAGAAAAAAATCAGAATATTTTTGAAGATACGGGTATAATGGCAGGATAGTAAGAAAAAATCCGCATAAAATTCAGATGAAAATCAAACCGCGTCCCGCGCTCTACTTTCTCATCCCGTATCTCCTCGGTATTATTGCAGGCAGATGGATATCGGTTCCCTTCCTGTGGCTCTGGCTCACTGTGCTGTTCAGTCTTATCGGTAGTATTGTAACAAGGAACTGGAAACGGTATCTCTGTTACGGATTGCTCCATTTGGCGATCTTCGCAGGGGGGATGCTACGCTTAGCGTCCGTCTCCGATTCGCCAATACCGCCCAATTTCTATGACGAACCCGTAAGTTTCTCAGGCACCACTGTCTATCAACCCGAACGTGGAGCGGCGTGGGATGCCTGCTATGCGACGGGTGAAGTTCAATTGCTGTCAGATCCGTCACAACGGGTATCGGCGAAATTCCTGATTAGGTTTCAGGCACTGCAACCGCTTCGCTACGGCAAACGTCTGACGCTCACAGGTGTTCTGCGTCAACCACAGACAAAGCGGAATCCCGGTGGTTTCGATTACCGCGCCTATCTCGATCGACAAGATATTGCTGGGATACTTGATGTAAAAGGACTCCTACGGATAGGTGAGCAGACAGGCTATCCACCCTTACGGTGGATAGAGGCACTCCGTATCCGTACCGAAGGTCTGATTGACGTTATCTATACTGACGCTGAAGAAGGAACACCGCTTCTTGAACCCTCGTTACACGCCCAACTCCTCAAAGGTATATTGCTCGGTAAACGGAGCGATGTCCCGACGGAAACACTGGATACCTTCCGAAACAGCGGCACCTTCCATGTGCTTGCCGTCTCAGGTTTGCACGTTGGGCTTGTCGCGATGTTCTGCTATCTCGGTTTCTCGTTATTTCGGTTTCCACAGAAAGTGCTTTGTCTCTTGACAATTCTGGCAGTGTTGATTTACGCCTGTCTCATCGGTTTCCGACCCTCTGTTTTCCGTGCCTCACTGATGGCGATCCTCTTTCTCGTTGCCACGCTCATCGATCGGGATGCAGATCTCTACAATCTGTTAGCGTTTGCGGCATTAGTGCTGCTCCTCTTGAACCCGCAGCAGGTATGGGATGTCGGATTTCAACTGTCTTTTGTTGCTGTGGCTTCAATCGTCTATTTCGTCCCGAAGATGGAGAGACCGTTGCGTCGGTTGTGGGATAGCGCAGCGGATTCATCTTCGGAAAGCGAAGGTACTCTCCTAACAAGATTTCGGAACGTCGCCATCAAGTGGTTGGTACTCTCCTATCTCGTAACGCTTGCAGCACAGATCGGGACGTCACCGCTAATCGCCTACCACTTCTATCGCGCATATCCACTCGGTGTCATCGTCGGTCCGTTTGCGGTTGGACTCGTATCGCTCATCGTTGCGGTGGGCATGGCATCCGTAGGCATCGGTTTCATCTGGTTCCCGCTTGCCGAGCTGCTCGGATTTCTGAATCACGCCATTATTTCCATTTTTCTGACGCTCATCGGTATGTTTGGACAGGCATGGGGAGTTGTGAAAGTAACGCCACCGACATTCGGTCTGTTTGTCCTCTACATTGCCATCTGTTTAGGCATCACGCATTGGCGATCTGTTTATCGTCAATGGAGAGTTGCGAGTCTCGTCGGACTCTCCGTCGTAGCGATATGGGTCTGGGATACTGCTTTCCACGAGAAAGGTAAACTATTAGAAATCATTACACTTGACGTTGGGCAAGGGGACGCTGCAATCGTTAGATTCCCAGATAATCGAACGATGCTGGTTGATGGTGGTATCCAACAAAGTTATTACAGCAATCAAAAACAAAAATGGATTGAATATGATGTAGGTAACCGGATTATTGAGCCTTATCTCGACTTACACGGCATTCGGAAAATAGATATAGTCGTCCTAACGCACCCAGACCTCGACCACGGTGGTGGACTCGCATATATTTTGGAGAACTTTAAAGTGGGACAAGTCCTCGGTATATCGGATATGCCGCTCGATTCAGGGACACATCGACGCTTGCACAGTATTGCCAAAGCGCGTGGCATCCCCTACGCGTTTCCGTATGCCGGTGAAATCGAATTTACACCAACCGTCACGCTCAATCTATTACATCCGATCGATGCCGCATCAACCGATTTGCTGGATGATGACAAAAACGACGATTCACTCGTGCTGAAGATTACTTACGGTGAGGTAGATGTCCTGTTTACAGGCGACATCGGTAAGAGGGCGGAGTCTCGGCTCATTGCATCTGGGCAAGATCTCCGTTCGGAAATTCTGAAAGTGCCACATCACGGCAGCCGCACATCGAGCACTGCTCCGTTTTTGGATGCAGTTCAGCCGCGGTATGCGATTTTTTCACTCGGTCAGAGCAATCAATATCAATTTCCGCATGCAGATGTGGTTGAACGCTACCGAGCGCGTAGATGCCAGATGTTGCGCACCGACAACGCAGGCGCGATTACCCTCCGCACCGATGGCACCCATTGCTGGATTGATAAACAGGTGACCCACAACTTCTAAGAAGCAGCCGAAGACTGACCACCAGCAGCCAATACGGGCAGGCACAAGACCTGCCCCTACAAAGAAGGCGAGATAGCAATGCGAAGTGCCTCCTGACGGAACGCCTGTTCAAATGCCGTATTAATGTCTGCTAATGGATACGTTTCTCCGATAAGTTCTGCAAACGGATAGCGTGTCCGATTTTCCGCTACGAAATCGACAGATTTGCCAAGCATTGTATGATGATAGTTATGAATGCCGCGGAGCGTTACACACTTCGTGACGATCTGGTGTGCATCGACAGAAAAATTAGCCTCTGGATAAACATAACCGAGCGTTAGACACCTCCCACCGATTGCTAACCACGTAATTAGACTGGGGATCGCAATCGGTGCGCCGCTGACCTCTACGCCGAGATCGGCACCCCGTCCATCTGTTATTTCTTTCAACGCTGCATCAATCTCCGCAACAGGTGTTCTGTCTGGGTTGAAAGTGTGTGTCGCACCGAAACGTTTAACAGTCTGTAAACGATTTTCGTTGGTATCCACAACAGCGACATTCTCACAGCCACTCTCTCTCAAATAGCATGCAGCATAGATTCCCAACATACCAGCACCGTGGACGACAGCCGTCTCGCCAGAACGCGTGCCGATATTTTCCAAGCCGTTCGCAACAGTTGCCAACGCGCAGTTGATAGGTACTGCTTCCGCGTCTGTCATAGCATCAGGAATGTGGTAGATCGCTGTTCCGGGACGGAGTAGGATGTGTGTGGCGAAACCGCCTGAGAAAGCCGTGGCACCTTCATTCCGGGAATGCCCATATTTGAACATCGTCTCACATTTCTGCGGAAGGTTCCGGTTCACACAGTAGTCACATGTACCACAAGAAGCTGTCATACTCCACGTAATTCGGTCGCCTTCACGGAGTTTTTCTCCGGTTGCGGAACGGGTATCGGTCGGTGTTGCAACCGTCCCGATGATTTCGTGTCCGAGGACACACGGAATTTCTGCCCCACGTCGCCCTGATACCGTGTGAAGGTCGGAGCCACAGATCGTTGAGAGTGAAACCCTGACGAGAACATCGTTTGCGGTAGTGGCTACAGGCATCTCGCAAGTCTCAAAAGGGATACCTACGCCGTGAAATTGTGAAATCTGTGCGGATATTTGCATTGTAATACTTTTCCTTCTATGCGAACATTTATAGATTTTGTCTCATAAATATGAATTCGCGTATTTCTAAAGAACTTTTTCTTTTCAGATGTACCACAAGTCCCTGATAAGAGATTTAGGGGGTTACTGACGGCTGACAACTGATAACTGACAACTAACAACTACTTTTTATTTGACAAACCCGTAGGCTTCACGTATCATATATTATTATACACTATTCTCATTAAAAAGATAGAGGACAAGACGAACAGACATGAACAGAACTGCCGAAGTTCTTATTGAGGCTTTACCTTATATCCGCCGCTTTTACGATCGACGGATTGTAATCAAATACGGCGGTGCCGCCATGGAGGATAAGGAGCTGATCCACTCCGTTATGCAGGACATTGTCCTGATGAAATATGTCGGTATCCGCCCCATCATCGTACACGGCGGCGGCCCCCGAATCACTGCATGGATGGATAGGGTCGGGAAGGAACCGGAATTTGTACAGGGATTGCGTGTAACGGATGCCGAAACCGTTGAAATCGCTGAAATGGTGCTCGGCTCCATCAACAAAGAGATTGTGGCACGTATCAATCAACACGGTGGAAAAGCGATTGGGTTGTCTGGAAAGGATGCCAACCTGATTCTCGCCGAGAAGCAGGAGACGCAGGTTACGGATGAAAGCGGGAAACAGGTCGATGTTGACCTCGGATATGTAGGGAAGATCATCGGGGTTAACACCGAGTCGGTAGTCGCACTCGACAGAGCGGGTTACATCCCTGTTATCACACCGATAGGTGTCGGTGTTGATGGACAAACCTATAATATTAATGCCGATACAATGGCGGGTGAAATTGCCTCCGCGTTCCAAGCAGAGAAGTTGATTATGCTGACAGATACGCGCGGTATTCTCCGAGACCTTTCGGACACCTCGTCGTTAATGCCAACGATTTACATGAGGGAAGTAGATCGGTTAATCGAGGAAGGTTTCATCGCCGGGGGCATGCTTCCTAAAGTCGATGCCTGCACGACAGCCCTCATGGGTGGCGTGTATAAGACGCATATTATTGACGGTAGGATTCCACACTCCTTACTGCTCGAAGTCTTCACGGAAGGTGGAGTCGGCACCGAAATCGTTCGATAGTGAGTCTTTGTAGGTTGGGTAGCGCGGTAAAAGACAAAATCCGTCGTTTACGCGCAGAACTTTGACAGACAATGACCGTTCTTGAACCATAAATATAGCAAAACCCAACAATCCAAATTGCCTACCGACCTGATAATCTGTTAAATTGACACGTGTAGTTGATTTTCGTAGGTTGGGTAGCGCGGTAAAAGACAAAATCCGTCGTTTACGCGCAGAACTTTGACAGATGATGACCGTTCTTGAACCACAGATATAGCAAAACCCAACAATCCCAATTGCCTAATAACGTAGTAAAACCCGAAAACGACGCGAACGAACTCACGTTAGACGCACAACCGGGAGAAACAGATGGCAACCCCCAAGAAAATTGCTGCAATTATCACAACTTATTATCAGCATTCGCATGCCGATGTGATTGCCACGAAATACATGAAAGGGTTCCCGACGGATACCGGGCACGAGATGCCGCGTGTGGAATTAGTATCCATGTACCTGGATCAGGTAGACGATCGAGATATCGGTGTCGGTTTAGCAGCCGAACACAACGTCCCTATCTATCCGAGTATTCGGCAGGCACTAACGCTCGGCGGAAATGAATTGGCTGTCGATGGTGTGATATTGATTGGTGAGCACGGCGATTATCCGTATAACGAGTTTGAACAACACATGTATCCGCGCCGCTATATGTTTGAGCAGATTTGTGGTGTCTTTGCGTCGAGTGGCAGATCGGTACCCGTTTTCTGCGATAAACACCTCTCCTACAATTGGGACGATGCACGCTGGATGTATGACCGCGCACACGCGCTGGATGTCCCGTTCATGGCGGGTTCCTCGCTGCCGCTCTCTTGGCGGAAACCTTTTTTGGAACACCCGCTTGATACAGCACTGGACTCGGCTATCGGCATCGGTTACGCTGGGGTGGAGTCCTACGGGTTTCACTCGCTTGAGACGTTGCAATGTATGATAGAGCGTCGGCAAGGCGGTGAGTCGGGAATCGTGGCAATTCAATGTCTGGAAGGCGATGCCGTCTGGGAAGCAGGCGAGTCGGGCAAATGGTCTCTCGAATTGGCGGAGATGGCATGTGCACAGATTGAAAATCGTCCGGATACCACCTTTATAGAAGGGTGTCCAAATCCCACGGCGTTTCTACTGGAACATAGCGATGGGTTTCGCTCCGCAGTGCTAATGTTGACGGGTTACGTCTCTGATTTTGCTTACGCGGCGAAGGCAGGCGACACCTACTACGCCTCGGAGTTTTACCTACAGAACGGACCGCCGCACGCACATTTTAGTTACTTGAGTCTTAATATTGAAGAGATGTTTGTGACAGGGAAACCACAGTACCCTGTGGAACGGACGCTGCTTGTGACGGGTGTCCTTGATGCGCTCATGCACTCCCGCGCCGATGGACACGTCCGAATTGAGACTCCACATCTATCAGAACTGGCGTATCGTTCCTACGAAAAGCTGCCGATCCGACCAACAGCCCCGCGCCCTGAAGGTGCGACGTTAATGTAAAAAGCGCGGCGGAAACCGCGCTTGTTGTTTTACCGCTCTGGACGTGCTGGTACCCCCGTTTCTGCGGATTCGTAGATGAGATCCATCAATTCAGATTGAATAATCCCGTTCATTGTGCTGGTACGGGGTTCTGCTCTACCCATAAGCGTATCAATGAAGTTGTCATCTGGTGAACCTGCGGACATATCGTCTGTAATCGGAGGCGGATCCAACGCTTCCCCACCTTTCCAGACACGAATCCAACCACCGCCCCAACCATCAACTTCAATTCGACCGTTTTCAAAGACTAACGCCATGTGCGTGCCGCCCGGACTTGGGCAATTCCCACTCACCGCCATTGCAGCGAGAACGCCGTTTTCAAACTTGACGTTCATCGTAGAATTGATGTCAACATCTCGGTCATGATTGTCTGTATAGGCGTAGACTTCAGCGACTTTCGATTCGACTGCCCAGCAGAGACTGTTCAGGAGGTGCGCGCCACTATCATAGGCTTGTCCGCCACCAGAGAGTTTCGGATCCTGTCGCCACGTCCCTGTTGTGCCGCCTTTCCAGCCTTGTGTAATATAGCCGATGACCAATTCCAGCTTACCGAATTCCCCGCTACGGATGATCTCTCGGGTATAGTAAAAGTTAGGTGTGCACGGGGTGTTATAGCCAATTGTCAGCGTCAGCCCAGTCTCTTCCACCTTCTCTGCGAGGGTATACGCATCTTTAGAAGATGTGACCATCGGTTTTTCCATCAACACGTGACACCCGGCTTCAAGTGCCTGCATGCCGTGTTCAAAATGGAGTGTATGCGGTGTAGAGATAACCACTGCGTCCGGTGTTGTTTCCTTCAGCATCGTGCCTATGTCATCATAGGCACCCGGACGTGGACTGAGGTCGGACAGGTTCCGATCAATATAGCCGTTGGCGATGTCTGTGTTCACATCACACGTTCCAACGATTTGCACATCGGGATTTGCGTTCATACGTCTGGCGTGGCCTGAGGAGTTTCCGCCACATCCAATCATGGCAAGTCGAATTTTCGCCATATTTTTCTCCTTGTTTAGTAGTTGTCAGCAGTCGGGGCGAATTTTTTTCAAAAATCCTTTCAGCAATCAGTAAAAGAGGTTATCGTTTAACGAGGAACGCTTTACTCATTGCTGATTGCTCCGAAACCTAAACGATTGGGCTTTCATATTTAAACTTCGATAAATCATCGATACTGATTGCGCCATCGCCGAACACCCGCGTAAAGCTATGCCCGTGATGCGACTGCGTCTCACCATGCATATAGCAGACACTGAACGCCCGCCGCGGAATATCCGTATCGTTTGTCCCAGAACTGTGTAGCATCCAATTGTGGAGTAAGACCACTTCGCCTGCCTTCAACTCCATTGGTAACGGTGTAGCCTTCGCAACGATGTCGTCAATGTGTTCCTGTGTGAGAAAACCGGATCCGTTTTCAGGATTGATGAGCCTGCTATGCGACTTCGGAATGATATGTACACAGCCGTTCTCAATCGTTGCCGGATCTAAGGCGGTATAAATTGTAATCTGTGGATCGCGGTCGAGATCTGTCCACCTATCCTGATGCCACGTAAGCTGCGTGCCCTCGTGTGCGGGTTTATTCATGAACATTGCTCGGAAGCAGGCGACTGGGGTATCCTTGCCGTAAATTTTTG
>CAZGAW010000126.1:0-14206 GCA_964523645.1 uncultured bacterium
CAATTGATAGCCTCAAAAAAGCACACGCACAGTTGCAACGGTATCGTCGATCAATTCTCAAGGCTGCTTTTGACGGGGAGTTGACAAGGAAATGGCGCAAAGAACATTTAGGCAGCTGGAAAAGTATGTTGTTGAGTGAGTTCATCACACTTGAAAGTGGTTCGCGTCCACGAGGTGGGGTCCGAGGTGTCCTTGAAGGTATACCGAGTCTAGGCGGTGAACATTTAAATGACGAAGGTAGTTTTAACTTCGGGAAAATAAGATACATCCCTGAAGAATTTTTTGAATCTCTAAATAACGGACGCATTTGCCCAAACGATATTATTGTCGTGAAAGATGGTGCAACAACAGGAAAAACAAGTTTTGTTGGCGAAGATTTTCCTTATGAACGCGCAGCGGTTAATGAGCATGTATTTATCGTGCGGGTAGATCCAAAAGTAACTTTCCCTAAATTCGCATTCTATTATCTTTTCAGCAAGGAGGGACAGGAACAGATTCTCTCGGATTTTCGAGGAGCTACTGTCGGTGGGATTTCTCGTAATTTTCCATTAAAAGTTGGTGTTCCAATTCCTCCACTTACTGAGCAAGAACAAATTATCTCTGAACTTGAGAGGCGCTTCTCTATCGCCGATAAGGTCGAAGCGACGATTGAATCTGAACTGAGACGTGCTGGAAGTTTACGACAATCCATCCTAAAGCATGCCTTTTCTGGCAAACTTGTGCCGCAAAATCCGAACGATGAACCGGTAGAGACGCTTCTGGTATCAATTAAAGAGGAACGTTAACATTGCATTGAATCAAAATCTGTGGTAGAATTAAGCGTTACTTACTGCAACTACCTGTTTGTTAAACGCCTTAATTAAATGCCAAGTTTTTGATTAATCAACGGCCATGCATCAGAGGTTGTCACAGACGACTTTCACTGTCAAGGGTGATATTGAGTTTCCACTGCTCAATGACTTTTTAAGTGGATACGCTAAGGCCTCTCGGCGAAATTTGGGAAGTGAAGCAAAATGCAACAGATATCAACAGAAAATCTCGCCTACGCGCCCCCTTCTTTAAGTTTTGATATTTCAGAGGAATGGCGATCAATCCGCCTTGACCTTATGCTCAGGTTCAAGAAGGAATTCGATGTATATTACAAAGAAGTCGAAGAGTACTTAAAAGAGAACGAAAACTTTGACCTTGAAAAAGATATAGGATTTATTGGCGAATATCCATTGTCAATAGACTACATAGAACCTGATGTCAATGACACCCCTCCACATTGGCAATATCTAATTTCATGTGGCGGCCCCAGATCCGAAATCCGATTTTTCGTTAACAACAAAAATTCTGCTGAACCTTACAAAGTTGAATTCTGGTTTTTCGAGTGGGCCAACAACGGCAAACAAGATGTAACAGACGAAGCCATTATTGAGCAGCTATGGGAACAATCTCTACTCCCATTAACGGAACCAATAGAGACACAAAACGAGGAACCATCCAGAGGGACACAGGAGGCCGATCCACTTCTTGCCCTTGCAGGAACGCTTAAACGGAATGATATAAGTGGTCCCGACACCCGATTGCCTCCGGAAATACGAGTGGTTAAAGGTCCATACGAAGACCACCCAGATCCGCTCATCGCCTTGGCAGGAACGCTGCAATCTGATGTTACCGACATCGGTGAGCACCACGATGACTACATTGCAGCCGTTTTGCTTGCAGAATTACGAGGAGATGAGGATGAATGAGGTCTTCGCAGATACATCTGGATGGGCAAGTTTTTTTCTTCAAGATGAACCTCATCACGAGAAATCCCATTTATTGATAACACAATGGAAGCAACAAAACAGAAACATTGTTACGACCAACTACGTTCTAAGCGAATTAATTGTTCTACTCGGTTCACGTGGGCAGCATCGCTCAGCTGTTCTAAATAATATTAAGACTATCCGCTTGGTCAATTGGGTCGAAATTGTCCATATAAACGAATCATTAGACGCTGAAGCGTGGCAATTGCTTGAGAAGCGGTTGGATAAAAAATGGAGTCTCGTTGACGCTGTGAGTTTTGTTGTGATGGAAGATCGCGGCATGACTGAAGCTTTGGCGACTGATCATCACTTTGAACAAGCGGGCTTTGTACCTCTTTTAAAATAATGTAGCCACTCTTAGGTAGGAAAACATTATGGAAACCGAGCAAAAGGAACATAATCTCCCTTTATCGCCAGCAGATAAAGTACTGTTTCGGAAACGGATGCAATATGAATTAGGCGAGATTCGACAAGAGGCTGCCAAAGCTTGTGCCCTGGATAACGAGATTGACCCCATTCCAGATTTTGCTTATCGTGATGCGTGTTTGTTATTAGAGATTCTTTTCAATTACGATACCCCCATGGCTGATATTGGTTGGTTGATGGATGGTGGAATCGGGTTTGAATGGCGATCAAGGGATGGCAAAAGTATAGCAACAATTAGCATATATGGTGACAATCAAATCGTCTATGGAGCGTCTTTAGAAGGCACGTGTAGAGTCAAAGGGACTTGCTTATTAACCGATTTAGCCTCACTTGTCCGTTTCTTCACAACCTTAAAGGGCTTATACTTTCAATAGTGTGTTAGTCCCTATCTCACCTGAATAGCTTTCTTTTTACAACTTCACTGAGGTTATTTGATGTCAAACGAATCAGCAACCATTGTCCAAAAACTTTGGAATTTCTGCAATGTGCTCCGCGATGACGGAGTGAGTTACGGCGATTACGTCGAACAACTCACGTATCTGCTGTTCCTGAAACTCGCGGACGAGCAGACGAAACCCCCGCTTAACAAACCCTCAACGATTCCCACAGAGCTGGATTGGGAAAGTCTCCTCAAAGCGCGCGGTGCTGCACTTGAAACGCAATATGTCAAAATCCTTCGAGAATTGAGTAATCAGAAGGGGCTGCTCGGTGTGATCTTCCGAAAATCACAGAACCGGATTCAGACACCGGCGAACTTGCAACGTCTCATCCACCTCATCAATGATGAAACATGGAGTGGGATGACTGCCGACATCAAAGGCACTATCTATGAAGGACTTTTACAGAAAAACGCAGAAGATACCAAAAGCGGCGCAGGGCAGTACTTCACACCACGCCCACTCATCAAAGCGATGGTAAACGTGATGCGCCCGCTTCCTATGCGAACTGTTTGTGACCCAGCGTGTGGGACAGGTGGTTTTTTCCTGGCAGCATATAACTATATCTCCGAAAATTACAACTTGACCCGCGAACAGAAGGCGTTTCTTAGATTTAAGACCTTCGCTGGCACAGACATCGTTGATAACGTCGTCCGTCTGTGTGTGATGAATCTATACCTGCAAGGTATCGGTGGGACAGAGAGCCCAATTACAACCGATGATAGTCTCAGAGGTGCTACAAAGGATCGCTACGACATGGTGCTTACGAATCCACCGTTCGGGAATCGGAGTAGTATTACGATAGCGACCGACGGAAGTAAACAGAACAACACCGCCTCTACTTATGAGCGTGAGGATTTCTGGGCGACAACCTCAAATAAACAGTTCAACTTCCTCCAACACATCAAGACGATTCTGAAGGAAAATGGACGCGCTGCTGTCGTCCTGCCAGATAATGTTCTCTTTGAACGCGGCGCGGGTGAAACAATTCGTCGGCAGCTGCTGAAACAATTTGATGTGCATACGCTGCTGCGATTGCCTACGGGCATCTTCTACGCACAAGGTGTTAAGGCGAATGTGCTCTTTTTTGACAAGCGGCCCGCGCGTGCGGAGCCGTGGACACAGAAACTCTGGATATATGACTTACGGACGGACAAACGTTTTACGCTGAAAACAAATCCGTTACGCGATACCGACCTACAGGACTTTGTTGATGTCTACAACCCAAAAAACCGCTACGAACGGGTTGAGACTGAGCGGTTCCGCGCCTTTAGTTACGATGAACTGATCGAACGGGAGCATGTCAACCTTGACATCTTTTGGCTGAAAGATGAGTCACTGGAGGATATGGCTGACCTTCCTACACCTGATGTATTAGTCGCAGAAATCACCGAGAATTTAGAGGCTGCATTAGCACAGTTTCAAACTATCCAAGCGGCATTGGACGATAACGATTAAATGAAGACTCACCTCCTTGAAAACCTGCTCGGTTGCAAATTAGAAGATACGCTCACGGCAATTTCAGCGGATACCGCAGCACTCGAAACTTTCCTCTCTACACTCCCTACAGATACGCTTGAAAACGACCTCACACCACAGTGGGTCGTGCTTGCTGCGGGTAAAGGTACTCGTATTGATCCGAGCGGACGCTTGAGCAAAACGCTCGACATCACCTTCGGTGAACAGAACACCCTCCAACGCTCACGACAGTACCTGCCCGGCAACCGTCCGGATATTGTCGTCATTAATCCACAGATGGCATCGCGTCTTGAAAAAAGTGGATCTGTAGCGCAACTGCTGGGTGCCGATGTTATCACCTGTGTTCAAGAAGAGATGAACGGCACAGGGGGCGCGTTGCAAGCCGCATTGCCTGCACTCCACGAGTCCGACGCAGAATGGATTGGCGTGGCGTTCGGTGACGAACCGTTTTTGGCGCGAGACATTTTTGCGCAGACGCTGCTCTCTCACTTCCTTTCTGAAGCGGATGTTACCCTCTGCGGTAAAATACCTGAAACGGTCATAGATAAGGGCGGACTCTTCTTCGATGCGAAAGGAAACCTCACGGGGACCAAAGAATGGTACGATATGACGGAGGCAGAAAAGCAGGAAATGTGGGATCGGTGGCATCGCGGCGAAGCGTATACCAATACAGGTATCACACTGATTCGGAAAAGCGCGTTGTTAGAACGGATACACCGGTTGCAACCGCATACGAACCGAAACGACGAACTCCATCACGTAGACCTCATCCGACACTGTTATGAGGACGGCTTGAAAACAAACGCTTTTATCTATCGCGGCGAAGTACTATCCGGTATCAATCGCTGGTCGAACGTTTTATCCGGTGAAGCCGAACAATTTGAGCAGACTCGGAAATCTCTCGCACAAAAAGGCGTTCGCGTCGATCCAGCGGCGCAGATAACCTTAGGCAGTGAAGATATTGAAATCGGTACGGCGTGCTATCTCCTCGGTCGGGTATACCTCGGCGAAAGGGTTCGGATTGGCGACTATTGCAGGCTTGAGAACGTCACGCTGCTCGGCGCGACACGGGTAGGCGATTCCGTAGGACTACAGGATGTCACCGCAAACGATACCACGTTTGAAGCGAATCCGCTCCCTGAAACGTTAGCAGCACCTGTCCGCGGACTTACTACAGAGAGTACGATTGAAAACAGTACCTTTGATGCCGTGCATACGGGGAAAGGTGTTCAACTTTCAGCAGTTGCGGCGCGTGGAACGGTAATCCCTGCCGACACTGTTTTGTCGAATCGGACGCTCGGTGTGCCACCAACACAAGCACCACCTGCTGTGCCGAAGCAACTTTTCGAGCAGATCGTACCCCCCGAATATATCCCTGGGGTTTTCACCTTCGGAGAGAAGAAAGAACTACCGGATTGGGAAAACCTGCGGCAACACGTTCAATCACATAGCGCGACAGAATTGATTCCACGTGCGACGCAAAACCCGCAATTGCAACAGACTGCATGCGACGCAGTAGAAATACTCCTTGACCTTCGACGCACCAATGGCGATTACCTCATCGAATCCCTCACACCTGAGGAGCTTTGGGGGAGTGTCTTTGAGATGGTAACGCTCCACACCGGTAACCCGAATCCTTACCATTCCGACAAATTGAAAGCCCGTTGGACAGCACTTGAACTACTCCCAGAGTTTTGGAAAGACAGTTGGCTCACCCGTTTGAAATTGGTCGTTGCGGGCAATATTATCGATTACAGCAGCGAACGGGTCGTAAAGCGATTAAACGCAAATCCCGAGTACTTCTCCGAATCATTACGGGCTGCGGTTGAAGCACCATTTGCCATCGACTGTTATCAAGCATTCTATGAAAGGGTAATTGACGGGACACCGCAGCAAATCCTTTGGCTCGCTGATAACGATGGAGAGGTAATTTTCGATATCGCTTTTATTCAGGAGCTCGTGAAGTGCGGACACCGTATCCTTATTGTTGGGAAAGTGGACAACGCCAGTAACGACGCGACACTTGCCGATCTGCACGAAATAGTGCGCTATTCACAATTTCGGGAACTTCAAGCGGCGATACAGGAAGGTGTTGTGAAACTCATGTCTTCAGGCGCACAGACGATCGGGACGAATCTCTATCAGGGAACGCCGGAATTTTTCAATGCCGCATTGGAAGCAGATCTGGTTATTTCAAAGGGACAGGGGAATTTCTTTACGACTCCCGGTTGGTTGAAGGATACCTTCTATCTCCTACTTTCTAAAGGTGTAACCGCAGAACGGAGTACTGGCGTTGTGGCGGATCGGAACCTGCTAATTGACGGGTTAATTTTGGCTTACCTTCCCGGTGGCACTAAGCGCATTGCCCCGCTTCGAGACCTTTGCAGGGACAGCGATTTTTAATTGTTACTGGCAGCACCTACTTTTGAAATTGTAAACTCCCGTTTGCCGGACGCAGGCATGGGAATATCTTCTACAAATTCCACCGTGACAATGACATCACCACCGAGCGCGTCTTGAATCTTCTGAACCATGAAACGACGTGTTCCTTCTGCCCACTGTGGATTAATAACTAACTTTAAGACACAGTGCTTGAGTGTTTCCTGAATTAACTGGAACTGGTTCACACCAACGACATCATAGAATTGTTGCGTGAAATAACCACCGTGTATCAGGGCACCCGTTTTCGTTCGGAAGGTAGCCGTGCTGCGTCCAAGTAACTCCGCCAAAACAGGAAGTTGATTGCCACAAGGACATATCTCACCAGAAAGGCGACCGATGTCCCCAATCCGATACCGAATAAACGGCATCGCGTAATTATTCAGCTGCGTAATTAGAATATCACCCGGTTTGCTGTATGGGTAGGGGCTATCTATTTCAAGGTAGAGGTCGTGGCAATTGATATGCATGCGTCCTTCTTTACACTCCATAGCAATCAAGCCAACTTCGCGTCCACCGTATCGGTTGTAAACTTTCGTATTGAAAATGGTTTCTGCTAAGGAACGATAGTGAGGATGCAGCGTCTCCGCCGAAGCGATAATCCCCTTTAAATTCCATTTGGGTATCAGTCCATTTTCAAAAAGGAACACAGCGAATTGGTAAAGCGACGACGGATATGCAAGAATTGTTTGCGGCAGGCAACTGTTCATTTTCCGAAATGTTGCCTGCATCGTCGCGTCCGTGAGACGAAATCCGTTGAGCCAATAGTGATTCCGCCAGAAATCATTCAACTGATACTTCCAGTCCCCATCGCCTTCTAAGTCTGCAAGAGCGCCCCAGATAATCAGTTGGGGGTCCCCAAAATTCCAACCCGCCCATTGATCGAAGTAATAAACACTCAAATTCCGTTGATTCCAATAATTCCTGTCCTGATAGAAGGTAAGCGGCGTGCCTGTTGAACCACCAGTCGCATTCATTATTCGTTGTTGATGTGGAACCGATTCAGAACAGAGACGCTCCAATTGTTCTCGAATGTTCCGTTTTTCAAGCGGTGGAATTTGCGATATAGGCGTGAACTCATTCTTAAGCAATTCACGGTAGTAGGGCGTCGTCCAATAGGCATGGTGGAGGAGCTTTTTCAACCGCTCCTTCTGGAATGCCAGGATACCTCCGCGCGATGCATTCAGCAACGCAGCCGTTTGTGAAAGTCGGGAACGATAGTACACACCCTTGCGGTACGTATTATAGGCGTGCCATGCTACCTTCGATATGAACTTTTTGGCAGTACGATGAATTGGCATGATTTCAGAAAGCCGAACTAAGGCATTTGAATTAAGACCGTGGTCTCAAAGGATCAATATGCGGTGAATAGCCCGATGGGAATTGATCGCTCACGGAACGACCGTCTTGGAAAAGTTGACCTGCATCTGGATTCTCAGGTTCAGCCGGTGGCGGGAAATCGCGCCACTTATTGCCATCAAGCGGAAGTTCGTAGCCGTCCTCGCGGAACCGCGCAATCAAACGGTGTCGATAGTCATTGAGAATTCTACCATAAGCGGGATTGCCAGCAAGGCTCCGCTCATCCAATTTCCCCGGCATACGTCTGAAAAGCCATTCCTGCCGATCCGCAGCAGAATAGATATACTTGTATTCATCCGTCAAGAACATGTAAAGCCCTGTGCCCTCCTGCCCCAATTGTCCAACGATCGCATCGCGTTGTGTATTTCCATCGGCAATATCCGCGAGATCGGCACCGCTCCACTCCGTCTCTGGCGACAATCCTGCTGCACCGAGACATGTGGGAAGTACATCAACGAGACTTGTGGGTGTATCACACCGCGCGTTTGCGGCAAAACGCTCGGGATAGCGAACAAGGAGCGGAATTCGAGCAGCTGCGTCCAAGAATGAGCGTTTCCCGTAGCAGTCATAATCGCCGAGCAATTCACCGTGGTCGGACGTATATAAGATGAGCGTGTTGTCTAATTCACCCTCCGACGCAAGATAGTTAAGGATTTGACCAACCTGATAGTCAATGAAAGAGATTGCTGCGTAGTAAGCGGCTCGCATCGTCCGAAGCAGATTCATATCCCGTCCTTGATCGCGGTACTTATAGCGATTCTGATGCCGGTTCCAGTAGGTATGCAGATGCTCGTAATCTGTGGGCAGGAACGGCAACGGCATTTCAACTGTCCGATAAAGCCGACTCCACGGCACAGGAGATTCAAACGGCGGATGCGGTTTTATAAAACTACTCCAACACAGAAATGGACGCTCCTTATCGCGTCGCGAGAGAAATTCCAGCGTTCTATCGCCTACCCATTGCGTGTGATGTAGACGGGCAGGCAATTGAGAAGGTTGTGGGATATAGTAGTACTCACTCCGCTCGCCGTGCGGTGCAACGATATGGTCATAAC
Organism: uncultured bacterium; assembly: GCA_964523645.1. Lineage (GTDB taxonomy): Bacteria > Poribacteria > WGA-4E > WGA-4E > WGA-3G > WGA-3G. Next base: position 8,992 of record CAZGAW010000126.1, read on the forward strand.
CGTTTTCACCCAAAAACTCGGTGAAATCATCAGGACCGGGACCCTCTTCGGAATAATCTCGCGTTTCAAATCCCCACATCTTGCGTCCCTGCGGTGTGAAGTGCATTTTACCGATACCGTGCGTCTGGTAACCCGCATCGTTCAGCAATTCCATCACTGAGACGCGATCCTGAGGCATCGGTGAATTGCTGGTACACCCGGTCTCATGTACCCACTGACCGAGCAGGAAGCTACAACGTGATGCGACACACACAGGCGATGGACAATACGCTGACGTAAAACTCGTGCCTTCCTGAACAATACGATCTAATGCTGGTGTCTGAATAACAGGGTTTCCAAGCGCATTAACTGTATCAAAGCGCTGCTGATCTGTCATCAGAAAAATGATATTCGGTTGTTTCGCCATGAGGGTTCCGGTCCTTTAACTTAAAAAACCTGGGTTCGTACAAGAAGTCATAGGGAAAGCATAGCATTTTTCCAAAGAAAATGCAACCCATCAACTTACCTTTCAACTTGACATTGAAACATAGAAGTGATATTATTCTACATAAGGGATCTTAAAGGACAACGCAAGGTAGAAAACATTCTTGAGGACGAATCAGATGGCTTATAGCAACTTTACCTTAGAGTCGGTGGTGGCAACGTTCCAATTGGAAAGGATTGAAGCCGACAACATCTTTTCAGAAGCAGAACCTGTGGTACCGAGCAGCCACCTTACCCGCGCGTTGGCGAGAAATGTATCGTTAGCAGTCGCCATAGGAACAGAGAAAGCACGTTCGGAAATGATTGTTGCTGAAATCCTTGTTGAGCTCCGCGAACACTATGATCGACGTATCAGTCTTTTTTCGGGAATTGATTTCAGTGTTGATGCCGAAAAAGGCTTAGTTGGGGTGTGTGACTTTTTAGTGAGTTTGTCACCGGTACAATTTTCTTTAGAGGCACCTATTATCGTGCTGGTTGAGGCAAAAAACGCGGAGCCAAAACTTGGATTAGGTCAGTGTGTTGCCGAGATGATTGCCGCACAACATTTCAATGCAGAAAGAGGAAATGACATTCCATACATTTATGGAGCTTCCACTACAGGCACTGAATGGTACTTCCTCAAATTGGAAGGGCAGAAACTCCAAATTGATATGGTAGACTATCAAATTGTGCAGTGCGACAAAATTCTGGGTATCCTCTCTGGAATGGTCTCACAAAAAGCGTGAGGACCCCTTACAGGAAAAAGGAATCTTAAGTCTTCCTTAAAAATACCAAAACAGATGCAGAAATGGTATGAGAACAGAAAACTTCTGAATACCTTCATTGCTTTGATGTGTGTCAGTTTTATCGCCTACTTTTTCTTTCATTGGAGGTGGGGTTTATCCCTATTTTTATCTGCTGGTACAGCCATTATGGTGAGAGGCGTTGTAAAGATTACGATGCAAATGCGTCGTAGAAGGCGCAAGGAGAAATAGCAGTCAGCAAAGAGGCAGATGGTATATTATCACTCGCTTTTCAGAAGCACACGCAGCTTGAAACGCAGTGGAAATCGGATATACGGAGAGGAACACGGAGACCTCAAACCCAGCTGACCGAACCGCAAGGAAAATTAAAAGAATGAAGAGACGAACGTTCATAAAACTCAGCGCGATTAGTGCAGCGGGAATGGTCTTGCCCATTCAATTGGAAGCCGAAGTCGCGGCAATGCCGCAGCTTAAACCGAGTACCCTGATAACATCCAACGAGGACTTCTATATCCTACAGATTGGAGACCCGGCTGTGCTTGACGCTGCAACATGGCGAATGATGATTACAGGTTTAATCGAAAAACCGATGCCTCCGCTGCAGCTTGAGGACATCACTGCAATGGAATCTGTCACTGCGATGCGAACCCTAAAATGTATTGGTGATCCGATCGGCACGGAACAGATGAGCAATGCGGTGTGGAAAGGCATCCGATTGCGCGACCTGCTTGAAAAGGTCGGTCCGAAACCTGAAGTCAAGGTGGTCGTCTTTCGGTGTGCGGACGGCTACCATACAGCGATTCCGTTGGAAAAGGCGATGCGTGAAGAGACGCTCCTCGCGTATGAAATGAACGGTGAACCGCTACCGACTGAGCACGGTTTCCCAGTTCGATTGCTGAATCCTGGTCATTACGGCACGAAAAACCCGAAATGGATAATTAACATCCAGTTGGCAAAAGCGCATGAAAGTTACTGGGAGAAACGGGGCTGGGATCCGATCGCGAGTGTGAAACTCGCCACAATGATTGGCACGCCGAGTGAAGGCGAAGAGATCCCCGGCGGCAAGGTTTATACAGTGAGCGGTGCTGCGTTCGATGCAAACAACCACGGCGGCATCAAGAAAGTAGAGGTCAGTATCGACTACGGGCAGACGTGGGAAGAAGCAGAAATTTGGGCGAAAGATACGCCCCTGGCGTGGGTGCTCTGGAAATGGGATTGGCGGGTCCCTGAGAAAACGGAACCCGTTGAAATCTACGCCAGAGCCACGACCAACAGCGGTGTCACGCAAGATGAGATCGGTATCGAAGTGGAACCGGTTGGTGCAACAGGCTATCACATGATTGATGCCTCAATTGTAACGCCATAGGATTAGGTGCGGAACCACCAAAAATGCGCCTAAAACCGACCCAACTGCTCACCGTTTATCTGCCAGTCCTATTGATTGACTTTGCTTTTAGTAGCGTTCTCACCAATACATCTTTTTATACGCATCATTTAGGACTCTCCACAACGTTCCTTGGCGTATTGATGGCAGTCAGTACAGGGTGTTTCGCAGTGCTCGCGATCCCAATGGGTAGATTCTCGGATCGGATAGAGCGTCGGTATATCCTTTACGCCGCGTGCCTGACATTAGGGATAGCCTGTATAGGTCTCGCCCTATGTCGAAAAGGCGGACATCTGATGAGTGTCTTTCCGGGAATCGGTGTAAGTATGGCACTCTTCTTTCCGACTTATGAGGCATGGCTCGCTGAACGGGAAGGTGAAGGCGACTTAATCCAACGGATTATGCTCTTCAACCTGTTCTGGAGCCTCGGAATGACCTTGGGTCCGGCGTTGTCGAGTTATCTCTACGGCGATGCAAACCCGTTTAGACCTTTCTACCTCGCCGGTGTCTTCGCTATCCTCACCTTAGCAACAATTTGGGCTTCCCGTTTTACCAAATCCGATCTATCAAATCTATCAACCGACACAGATGAATCCGATTCGGAACCGCCTGAGATATTGTATCCACTGCTACCTGTTCGGATGACTTATCTCCATTTGGCGCGATGCGCGAATTTTGTCTCGTGGTTCGCGCTGGGCGTGCTCCGCCAACTCGCACCTAAACTCACATTGGAGATGGGAATACGTCCAGCAATATACGGTAATCTCATGTTGATCCTCGGTGGCGTTCAAACAGTGGCGTTCGTTGTGCTCGGGACAGGGTACTCGACGCGCTGGCATTATCGCTTTACTCCACTACTCATCGTTCAATGCTTGGCAATCCTCAGTTTTCTCGGAATAGGACTGACGCAGCACATGCTTCTCTGGGCTTTCGCTTTCGCGATTATCGGTGTGACCGTCGCGTTTACCTATTTCAGCAGCCTCTACTACGGCTTGGACCGACACGCTGATAAAGGGAATAAAAGCGGATGGCACGAAGCCATATTAGGCGTTGGAATTCTGTTAGGTCCGTTCCTGGGGGGTATCTTAGCAGACTCATCGTTAGGGGGTCAAAGTCCTTATCTACTCTGTGCTGTAGCGATTGCCCTCGCGATTCTCATAGAAATTCTAATTCTGATTAAGGGGTTTCGACAGCAATCAGATTCTCATTGATGAAGTCTTCATCCGGTGTAACACCGAGACCTGGCGCATCTGGTACCGTTACAACATGGTCATGGATTTGGATGTCGTTCACTGCCATGGTTTCCAGAAAAGCGGGGGCATTGAGCTCAGCGGGGAGCACGAGATCCAAAGTTGAAAAGAGATGGACGCTTGCGATGAACCCGATTCCGGCTTCTGTCAAGCCGCTGCCGAGGAGTTCCAACGAATTCGCTTCAGCGATAGGTACGCTCTTAAGGCATCCGGTTAACCCGCCAGATTTGCATACCTTCAAAACGACAGCATCCGCACATTCTAAGCGTGCAATTTTCGCTAAATCGAAGTAGGTGAAGCAACCTTCATCAATCGCAATCGGAATCGTAGCATCCTCTCGGACCCGTTTCATCCCGAACCAATCTTGACTTGCCACGGGCTGCTCCATACAATAAATTTCACGAATGTCAGCAACCCGTTTCAGCAATTCAAGGGCGTTTGACGGCGTGTAGGACTGATTCGCATCGATCCAGAGTCTGGCATCGGGTGCTGCTGCATGCACTGCACGCAGGCGTTCTTCATCTTCCCCTGGAACGCCTGCAACTTTCACTTTAAAACAGGAACACGGAAACAGTGCCTGCGCTTTTAATCCCATTATTTCTGGAGTATCAATACTCAGCGCATAGCAGAGCGGTAGCGTATCGTGACGTTTTCCACCGAAGAGGGTATGTACCGGTACACCGAGGATTCGTCCGAGCAGATCATGTAAGGCAATATCAACAGCGGCTTTTGCGAAAGGATGCCCATTGCTAACAGCGGGTTTTAACGCTTGATAAATTTCCGCACGGATTTGGTTGAGATTTAGTGGATCGTGCCCGAACAGTAAGGGGGCGATATGATGGCGAATCGTGGTCGTGATGGATTCGGTGGTTTCGTAACTCCAGGACGGGAGGGCGCGCTGCTCACCCCAACCGACGTAGCCATCGTCCGTTGTAATTTTGACAAAAACGTGATCGCCTGCGGAACTGGCATCTCCAACAAATCCCGTTCCGATATTAAAAACATCTTTCATCCCGACAGCAGTGGGATAAACGTCTACGTGTGTTATTTTGGACATCTGTGAATGGGTTACTCCCTATATTGGAAAGTGCTTTGTGTTGATTCGTCTGAAGGTGCTAACATCCGTATTTTAGCATACACCTAAGGAATTTATCAAACATATAAGGCTATCAGCCATCGGCTATCAGCGGTCAGCAAGATAGTAGTTAGGGTAAACCTCGAAAATAGGAGGACCCTTTAGAAAACCCGAAACACCGTAATTGATGTGTAGGGGCAGCCCCTACTCAGTGTCAATTATATAGGACTTACGCAATTTTCTATGGAATCCTACGTATCACATGCAGCTGGCGAGGTTT
>CAZGAW010000127.1:0-6804 GCA_964523645.1 uncultured bacterium
GTCTTGCTTCGCCGTCAAGTCCACGTTGGACATCCTCATCTCCAGATGTTCCGAGTGTCGTAACACAGAGAGCTTGGGTCTGTCCTCTGCTAAAGAGAGCGGAGCCGTGTGTGTAGGGGAGTAGAGAGACTTCACCAGAGATCGTGCGAATATCGGTTACACCGCGCCCGTCTACACGTTTCCCTTCCGCTAAAATGGCTTGTCGCATCTCTTCTTTTTCGATTTCACTTAGAATAGAGATGGTGTCTTTTGTTGCGTTTGGATCAACGTCTTCGGGTGCTTCTTCGAGGATTTCGGAGAGTACATCTTCTTGGACTTGCTCGAGGTAATCCTCACGTGATTTCTTGTCAGCCATCCCGATGGATTCCCGAATCCGTGAAGTCGCGAGGTCCCGGACGCGTGTACTGAGATCTGATTCAACACTTTTAGCGGTATAATCGCGTTTCGTACTACTACATCCTGCTGCGAGTCCTTCTTGAAGTTTGATAATCTCTTTTATCTCTGCGTGTGCTGTGATAATGGTATCAATGACTTCATCTTCAGGGATTTCGTGTCCACCACCTTCAACGGACATAACAGCATCTGCTTTTCCACTGACGAATAGCTCCATATCGGAGGCGTGTAATTCCTCATAAGTTGGGTTGATGATCAATCGGTCTTCAATTCTTCCGACAGTGACGGCGGCGACGGGTCCATTAAAAGGGATATCAGAAATAGATAATGCGGCGGAGGTTCCGATAAGTGCGGGGACATCCGCGGGATGGACACCATCCGATGAAAAGACGTTACATAATACTTGTACCTCAGCCTTAAAGTCCTTTGGAAAAAGCGGACGGATACAATGGTCTATGAGTCGAGCGACGAGTTGTTCTGAGGATCCGGGGCGTGGTTCTCGTCTACCATACACTGTCGGTATACGCCCGTTGGCATAAGCCCTTTCACGGTAATCTACTGTTAATGGAAAGAAATCAAGGTCGTGTTCACTATCATCGGCCACGACTGTGACCAAGACGACTGTCCCACCGTATTGTACCCAGACAGCACCATCTGCCTGTTTCGCAACTTTTCCGGTTTCAATGGATAACTTCTCGCTTCCAAGTTGCATTTCAACTTTCATTTATATGCTACTCCTGTATTCCTATTTTCCGTCGTGCCACCATATATGAACAATAAAGGGGCGATGCAATCACTGTCCCTGCTTGAGAGACATATTGCCGACTTGACGATGCTAACCACATTTTTTACGATGAGATCGTACCGTGCGAATGAGACGCGCTCGGTCCTTGTTAGGCACAAAATTGCGAGCGTTTCGTTCTGCTTGTGCCGGTATAACAATGCACTTAGCACCCATACAATAACCTAATTTACCTTAATCCGATGGTGTCACGAATTCCGAGTTCATTAATTAAACGGTAATAGCGCGTAACGTCTTTCTTATATAGATACCGTAACAAGCGACGTTGTTTACCAACCAAGCGGTAGAGTCCATGGCGTGAATGATGATCCTTGCGGTGTGTCCGAAAATGTTCAGTGAGTTGTCGAATACGCGCAGTCAAAATTGCCACTTGTGCCTCTGGGGAACCGGTGTCCTGTTGATGTATCTGATACTTTTGGATTAATTCTTTTTTCTCTGCTGCACCAATTGCCAATTACCTTCACCTCCTTCTTACAATTTTAGGAGTTTGCAACTTTATCAATCTCATAAGGGGAGCAGTGTGAGGCACCGATGCCTGTCCTGTATTATATGAAATGGTGATTCAGCTACATTAGGGAAATCGTTCCCATCGTTATTTAATTTGGTACGTATATAATAACACAAATCGGTTGCGAATTCAAATTAAACTCATATCTCAGGTCGGATGGGTCCCTAACTGATGCTTTTAGATAGGCGGTTCGTCTCTGTGAGAATCTGCTTTGCAGTGTTGACATCGCGTTGTATTTGTTGAATCAGTGCCTCAGGGTTGGGGAACTTCTGCTCATCCCTAATTTTCTCTATGAAAAAGATTTCTATGGATTTGCCGTAGATTGTTTCATGAAAATTAAAAAAATGGCATTCTATCTGAACAGTTGTGCCTTCAAACGTAGGGCGAACTCCAATGTTCAACACGCCATTCAACCGTTGTCCTTCCAATTGTGCTCGAATGGCATAAACACCATTCGGCGGGCAGACCTGTCCGTGTGTGTCTATGTTGGCTGTTGGGAATCCGATCTGCCTCCCACGTCCATCGCCGGGAATGACGTTACCGATCAGAGAATAATAACGTCCTAACAGTTGCGAAGCGCGTTGCAGATCTCCGTGTGTCAGTGCTTCTCGTATCCGGGTGCTATGGATAGGTGCTCCGTCAATCTCTGTTGGGGGCACAATGGTAACCTCAAACGGATATATTTTGGTGAGCTCTACCAATTTTTCAGCGTTGCCGGCTCGATCTTTTCCGAACTGACAAGCGTATCCGACAACGACATGTCTGGCTCGGCATTTTTCTAAGAGGACATGCTCCACGAAGTGTTCCGGTGACATTGCCGCTATCTGAGCGTCAAAACTGAGCATAATAATTTTGTCAATATCGAATTGCTGAAGGATTTCGACGCGTTTAGAGAGCGGAGTTAGGAGAGGTGGGCAGCGTTCGGGGGCGAGGAATGCGAGAGGATGCGGATAAAAGCCGATCAAGACGCTCATTAACTGATGTTGTGAGGCACGTTTGAGAAGTTTATCAACGACGGTTTGATGCCCGATGTGAATCCCGTCAAACACACCAAAAGTGATGACTGTGTTTCTCTCGAATTCGGCTATATCATTCAACCGACAAGTTGTAGGAGCGATCTGTAAATCGCTCCTATTACTGGCGTTTTCCACGTGCTTAGTCCTTCCGTCAATCCGTATATTTCGAGGAACTTTGATCCATATAGCGTTGTGCAGTCTGAACAAGTGTTGTGAGTGCAGTTAGATAATGGTCGACGATCCTGCAGCCTGCGGCACGGGCGTGTCCGCCGCCTTCAAATTCAGCGGCGAGTTGGCTGACATCAACATGTCCTTGACTTCTCAGACTTACTTTCGTGCTTCGGTCCGTCATTTCAGAGGCACAGAGTGCCACCTCGACCCCCGCGATTGCTTGAATTTGGTTCACAATACCTTCTACGGCATCAGTGTTTGTTCCTGTTTTACGGAGCATCTCTTGTGTAGCATAAACTGAAGCGATTTTTCCGTTATTGGTCACTTGTAATGTCCTGAGAACTTCGCTTAGCAGCCGAAGTTTAGCGACGGGGAGTTGTTCATAAACGTTGCGATAGACTTCATCTGGTGCGAATTCGCCGATCTCGATCAATTCTGCTGCAATCTGATGTGTTTCAGGAGTGGTATTGCTATAGCGAAAACAACCGGTATCGAACATGAGGCCTGTATAAAGACAGAGAGCACACGCTTTGCCTATCGGTGTTTGATAGTGTTTAATAAGTTTATAGACAATTTCTGAGGTGGACGAGGCAGCAGGCATAATGAGGTTTATGTCGCCGAACGCCTCTGCTGTGGCGTGATGGTCAATATTAACGAGTTTGTGTATTGGTAGTAAGGTTTTGGAAAGGTTTTTTCCGATACGCTCAAGTGTGCTTGCGTCTAATACAACGAGTACTTCTGGACGATATGTATCAACGGCATTAACTCCCTCAATGATATCCCAGCCTGGGAGGAATTTGTAGTTTTTAGGGACCGCGTCTGTATTAAATATTTTAACAGATTTCCCAATATCCGAGAGAAAGGTATAGAGCGCGAGTTCCGACCCGATTGCATCGCCATCAGGATTAATATGCGTTGAGAGTGCGAAGTCGTGATACCGATCAAATACGGAGAGGAGTGTGCTATAGTTTGGCATGCCAGTTGTTTGTAGAGTCTTCATGTAATATCTACTGTCTGATTATCGGAAGCCTCATCTTCTGAATTAACGGACTTCAGAAGTCCATCTATTCTTAATAAGTAATCAGCGGATTCATCAATAGCGAACCGGAGTTCTGGCGAATAGCGGAGGGTGAGTCGTTTTCCGATTTCTCGGCGTAGGAATCCTGCTGCACTTTTCAGCCCGGCAAGTGTTTTCTCTTTTTGTGCGTCGTCCCCGATAACGCTCACTTTGACATCAACATATTTCAGGTCTGGTGACACTTCTGCCTGTGTGACAGTACAAAACGCGACACGCGGGTCTTTAACGGAGCGTTGGATGATTTCACTGAGTTCCCGTTGAATGAGGGCTGCTACGCGATCTTGCCTTCTACTATCTGCCATGTGTTTCTACCTCAAGAGCAAGTTTGTCTTGCGATTTTTATTTATCATAGGATTTACGCAATTTTGGATGTAACCCATTTTATTAGGTGAAGTTTTTGTAAAATCCAGCGTTTTTGTGTCACAAACTAACAGTTTGTGGTACATAAAGAACCGCATGCGTAATTCTTAATATTAGAAAAAGAATTCGGTTTCATAATCCATTAGTTCAGCATCGACATTTGCCTCAACGAAATTAACGACGTGCGATATAAGTTTGTTGAGGTGTGCGCTATCGTTGGAAACGGATACTGCTGCTAACACAGCAAGTTGGTGTGCATCTAACGCTTCAACCTCTGCGATAGCGATATTGAAACGATTTTTAAGTTTAGCGATAAGACTTTTGACGACCCGACGTTTCGCTTTCAACGATTGGCTGTCTGGGATACGTAGCCGGATTTTACAAACACCGATGTGCATAAATTTAGAAGTCGATTAATTGCGATAGTAGGCGCGGTTTTCAACCGCGCCGTTTGAAGAATAGGTTATCCTATAAAAGAAAAGCCTATTATGAAAGCGTACGTGCGATTTCTTCGTGGACATAACACTCAAGAACATCGCCGACCTTTAGGTCATCAAATTCTTCGATGCCTATACCGCATTCATAGTTTGCTTGGACTTCGTTTACATTTTCCTTGAATCGACGAAGTGAATTGACTTTTCCCTCATGAATCAAGCGATTGTCGCGAAGGATACGAAGCGGTTGATTGTACGAGATACGTCCCCAATTGACGTAGCTGCCAGCGACTAAACCGAGACGTGGCACTTTAAACAGTTCCCGGACCTCTGCCCGTCCGATGACGACCTCTCGAACTTCTGGGTCGAGTAAGCCTTCCATAGCTGACTGAATGTAGGAAATAAGGTTATAGATCACGTTGTAGGTTCGGACATCAATTCCCTCTAATTCCTTGGCTTGTACTGCCTCAGTTGTTGGGTGAACGTTGAAACCGACGACAATAGCGTCAGATGCGGAAGCGAGCAAAATATCAGTTTCGGTGATTCCGCCGACTGCTTGGTGAATGATGTTAATTTGAACTTCATCAGTCCCTAATTCAAGTAAAGATGAGGCGACCGCTTGTACGGAACCTTGGACATCGCCTTTAAGGACGACGTTCAATTCTTTAATTTCTCCTTCTTGAATTTGTTGGTATAGGTTTTCCAAGCTGACGTGGCTGTTTGTGCCGAGTTTCTCTGTTCGGTATTGATCCAGGCGTGTTTCACTAATCGTGCGTGCGTCCTTTTCAGATTCAACGACGTAGAATTTATCACCTGCTTCAGGTACACCTGTAAATCCGAGTACTTCTACAGGTGTTGAGGGTCCGGCTTTTTTCATCCGTTTGCCAAGATCGTCGATCATTGCTCTAACTTTTCCGGAATATCTACCCGAAATAAAAAAGTCGCCGACCATTAATGTTCCGGCCTGTACCAGTACAGTCGCGACGGTGCCTCGTCCTTTATCGACCTCAGCTTCGATGACAACCCCGCGTGCGCGTTTGTCTGGGTTTGCCTTGAGTTCAAGGAGTGCTGCCTCCAGAAGTAGCATTTCAAGGAGGAAGTCAATACCAGTTCCTTCTGTCGCGGAGGTTTCGACACAAATTGTTTGCCCACCCCAATCTTCAGGGATGAGTTCATGTTCAGATAATTGTTGTTTTATATAGTCTGGTCGTGCGCCGGGTACATCGATCTTGTTGATTGCGACGACGATAGGGACTTTAGCGGCTTTTGCGTGGTTAATGGCTTCAATTGTTTGAGGCATCACGCCGTCGTCGGCTGCAACGATAAGTACAACGATGTCAGTTGCTTGTGCCCCGCGTGCGCGCATAGAAGTAAAAGCGGCGTGTCCTGGTGTATCCAAGAAAACGACACTTCCACCTTCCAAAGTTACGTGATATGCCCCGATGTGTTGTGTGATATTCCCCGCTTCAGATTCACTGATGTTTGATTGACGTATGGCGTCCAAGAGAGAGGTTTTACCGTGATCAACGTGTCCCATAATTGTAACAACTGGTGCACGTGGTTTTAAAGATTCAGGTGGGTCTGATTCCTCAACTAATAGTTCTTCCTCAAGTGTTTTGGCTTTGATGGCTTCAAACTCTAAGTGCTCGCCAAGCATGACGAGCGTATCGTAATTAAGCCTCTGGTTTATATTTGCCATCACTTTCAATTTCATGAGTTGCATAATCAGTGCCGACGGTTGCAAGTCGAGTGATGCGGCGAGATCAGAAACGGTCGCGCCTTCTTCGATTTGCAAACGGTTGGAGGCGTTTTTGACGGGTGTTTCATTTGTGGATACAACATCCTCGTCGGATTTGGTCGTTAGTTCAGATTCTATTAATGCGACCGTATCCGGGTCAAGTGATGTCATATCATTTTTAACACGGACACCAAGATCCTTCAAGAAAGCGATAAGTTCCTTGGGTGTTAGATCGTATTGTTCTGCCAATTCATAAACCCGCGTGCCTTGTTCGTGATTTTCCTCACGATTCTCTTTAGTGGAT
>CAZGAW010000127.1:6904-14048 GCA_964523645.1 uncultured bacterium
GCCGCTGCCGTGGGGCTCTACTCATAGGAGTACCTCCTTTTTGCTGTTGTGCTATCAGATTCTTTTGTCCATTGAAGAAGGGTCTTCTCAAATTGTTCTATAACCGCGTGTGCAAGTTGTGTCCGTAATAGCGAATTAATGCGTCTCGGCGACTTAAACGCTTTCAGGATACAGGATTCGGAGCGGCAAACATAAGCCCCGCGCCCGTGTAACTTTTTTGGGTTGTCAAGTTGTAGTGTTCCATCTTTTTGGCTGACGAAGCGGATTAATATCCGTTGTGGAAATTTTTCTTGACACCCAATACAAGTCCGAATAATATCCCTCAACAATTTCACCCACTTTTCGATTTTAATGGATACTCCGATAAATCTTGATACAGACGTTAGAAATTATAAGAAATAACGTGTCGGAATTATTTAACGTGCGTTTGATAAAATCTTTACATCTATGCCTTTAGGTTCGGAAAGTGGAGCCAGGCAGACATCTGAAATGTTTAGATCAAACTGACGTTATTGAGATTCGACATCGAAATCGTCTTCAACGTCTTCAACATCGAAATCATCGTTATCGCTGTTCTCGCCAAGCGATTCAGCGGTTTCTTCTACAGTTTCGGTTTCAAAAGTATCTGTATCTACCGTACTATCGTCTACCTGTTCAACATCTGTTGAATTGGTAGCATCGGCATCTGGTTGTTCTTGTAGATTTTCGTGAGAATCTTCATCATGCGTGTCTGCTGTTTGCTCAGTATCATCGGATTTGAAGAGTTCATTGATTGAGACAGTGTCTTCGGATTCACCTTTTATATCAACCTTCCATCCGGTTAATTTTGCGGCGAGCCGGGCATTCTGTCCACGTTGTCCGATGGCTAATGAGAGTTGGTTGTCTGGTACAATGACGCGCGCGCTTTTATTATTCTCGTCAAGTTCAACTCTTTTGACGACGACACGTCCCAAAGCGTTTGCGATAAAAACGTTTGGGTCTTCGCTCCATTCGACGAGATCAATTTTTTCGTCATCAAGTTCACTGACGATAGCGCGAACACGAATACCTTTGACTCCGACACAGGTGCCGACAGCATCTATTCCTTCCTCAACGGCTCTGACTGCGACTTTTGCGCGATTGCCTGGATCGCGTGCGACTGCCATGATTCGGACTTGCCCATCGTAGATTTCGGGGACCTCTTGTTCAAATAACATTGCGACGAGGTCTCGGTGCGTTCGTGATACGATGACTGGCGCACCACGCATCTCATTTTTCACGTTTAATATTAGGCATTGCAAGCGTTTCCCGCGTTCGTAGTTGTGTGAACGTGGCAGCTCTCGCGGCGGTAAAAAGGCTTCTGTCTGCTCAAGGTCTAAGATAATACCGCCGCGTTCAAATCGCTGAACATAACCGGTGACAACTTCGCCCTCGCGTCCAGCGAATTCCTGATAGATTTTTTCGCGTTCAGCCTGTTTGATTTTTTGGAAAAGGATCTGTTTTGCCAACTGTGCTGGAATCCGCCCGAATTCGCTCGGATCGATTTCGACGTTCAGTACCTGTCCGATTTCAATGCCTTCTTGGAGTTGTTCGGCTTGCTCTATCGGGATTTCTGTGGAGAAATCACGCATAATATTAACGACCTTTTTAGGGACGTAGCAGCGTATATCACTGGCTTCCAAATTAATCTCAACAGAAACGTCGGCATCAGCACCATAAACTCGGCGTGCTGCGGCGCGAAGTGCTTCTTCTATCGCCTCAACAAAGACCTGTTCAGGTAAATCTGTTTGTGCTGTATTCTGACGAATAGCGTTCTGGAGGTCCTTTAACATAAGTAACGTTTGCGGTTTCCTGTTTCACGTTTTATATAGGTTTGCAAACAACATCCTATACCGCTTCAGACCGCATGCTCCTTTCCAAATTCTTTTACAAGGCTTACGCCAATGCTCTGATGGCGAGGTATCCAATTTGTTAATTGGAGGGTCTTGAAATCTCGGCAACAATATGTAGGACGTAGGCATTTATGGAAAAATTGCGTAAGTCCAATCTTAAATAGGCAGGCGATATATGTGCTTTGCCTTTCCGTGTTACCACTGCAGATGTATATGTGCCGTGCGAATCTGTGAAATTTCAACAGAGATGTTCTTTCCGCCGGTTTGTGCTAAGACAACCGTTTCGGGTCGGACTTCTACGACGACACCTTGAACATGGTATTCTTGTTGGTTTTCCGATTCGGAGTTGACTTCGATACGGACAGTTCGCCCACAATTTCGCTGAAAGTCCCTGGCGGTTCGTAAAGGCCTATCGACGCCAGGTGATGCGACTTCTAACTGTGTATAGTTGGCGAAAAACTCATGGACTTCTAAAATCGGTTGTACGATATGATTTACGGCTTGGCAATCTTTCACCGAGAGTCCGTTTGGTTTATAGATGAGGAGTCGCAAAGTCTGCCGGTGCGTTTCTACATCCACGAGTTCGATACCGTCAGTATCAAGTATGGGTGTCAACATCTCAATGATAGCGTTTTTCTCGGTTGTTGTTATATCCACCTATGAAAAAATCCTGTATAAAATTTAGGACTTACGCATTTTTTATGAATCTTAATAGTAACCCCTACAAACAGGCTACAAACCGCACCTGCAAAGCAGTTTGTGTAAGTCCTGAAATTATAAAAAAACGCGAATTATCCCAATAATAGAGGTCCCTCGCGGTTAGTTCTATGTTGTGTTGTGCAGTTGAGAAGGGTCGCACTGAGGTACAAGTGTCTCCATCTAATTTTGTGATGACTGCTTAACACAACTTCTATCGATTGCCAAGTAACGGCTTATCAATTGTCGTCTATCACTGATATCGTTACATAATACCTGTTTTCCTTGGTTTAGTCAAGTCAATTCACGACCCTCAGAAAACCATTGGATCGAGGACTCATGTGTTTGAAAAAACTCGATAACCTCGCCGTTTGAATCTCCTTCTACTGGACACTGATCGCTAACTAAACCATCGCCATAAGTAGAACCGACGTAAATTATGACATAATTGTATCATATCCAATGCTATAAGTCAAATTAAAAAGCTGCTTCTGTTTCACTCTCTCTGGGACATGGGTCAAATTATCAAAGGCATTCAATATTTAGTAGAAAGGAATTTCATTTTCTGGAAAAGTACGATATAATATTCAGCATGAGCATGTTTCGTGAACACTGGATCGGCGGGTTAGTGGCTTACAGCACCTTCTTCATCATCTCGCTTGTTGCTACTTTTGCTGTTCCAATCTTTTATGATGCGGTACCGGAGACGTGGAATCCGACGATTCCACCGGTGTTGGATTTTTTACAGATCATCGGTTGTTTTGTTATCGCTGTGTTGTTCGGACTCTGGCCAGATGTTGATATTAAGAGTAAGAGTCAAAAGATATTTTACAGTGTCCTGTTTACAGTAAACGTTGTGTTAATTGTTTTTTTACAAAAGCACTTGGAATCGGCACTATTAGGTCTATTTGCGATGCTCCCGATTATGAGTAAACACCGCGGATGGACGCACGCTAAGATTACGATGATTCTGCTTCCCGGTGTGTTCCTTTTAATCCCGATCTATGCGAACTATTCGGAATGGACATCGGGTGATAATCTCGTGTCAGATTTCTATGGATTACGAGATTGGGATGACCTTCCGGACGCTCTCCTTAGTGGTCTTCCTTTTTATGTCGCAAGTTTTATCGGTTATGCGTCGCACCTACATCTGGACGGTATTCTTTTCCGTTCACGGAAAGCGCAACGGCAGAAGGCACGGGCGAACCAATGAAGATAGTATCCCACACATTCCGAGAACTCTTGGACCATAAGGCTTTGCGGGCACTTGATAATTTCGTCAAGAAGCGAGGCGTGAAACTCTATCTTGTTGGTGGCAGTGTCAGGGACCTGTTGCTCAAGCGTCCAACGACGGATATTGATTTTGCCTTAGCCTCGGATGCGATTGCGTTTGCGAAGGCATTTGCAGCAAGTATCAGGGCGACATGCATCGTGCTTGAAGAGAATCCAGCCACTGCCCGCGTGATTGTTAAACAGTCCAACGTTTCAGGTGTATCGTGGCTCAGCATGGATTTCGCACAATTCCGCGCGGCGTCGCTCATTGAGGATTTACGTCTACGGGATCTCACGATTAATGCGATGGCAGTTGTGTTTGAAAATGTTGAGGCGATTACAAAGTGGTCGCGTGAGCGGAACGCCTTTCAGGTAATTGACCCGTGTGGTGGTATGAATGACTTAGAGGCAGGTCTGCTCCGATTTCCGAGTGAGAGGGTGATTCGAGAGGATCCGGTGCGTCTGCTACGGATTTATAGATTCGCAGCGCAGTTGGATTTTGATATTTCTGAAGCTGCGATTGCTTTGGTTGTAAAACATCGGCTGTTGCTGTCTAATGTAGCGATGGAGAGATGTCGTGATGAATTAATCAAAATTTTTAAGGTTAAAGAGGCGTATCCGCACTTAAGGCAATTGGAGGCAGTAGGGTTACTTAAACAAGTTGTTCCGTCTATTACGGATACGGATAGTGCTTGGTGTTCACTTAAGGATTTTGAAAAAAGTCCGATTCCTATGATATTTGATGCCTATCTCGGTGAGTTGAATGCCTATCTCCAAGAGGAATTAGGCGTAGAGGCTGATCGGTGTCCGTTCATCAAACTCAGTTTTCTCTGTGGAGACAATGCGAGCAGTATCGGCAAACACCTTCGATTGAGCCGGAAAACAGGGCAATTTATGGCGAATCTCATTTCAGGAAGTACGGAATTGAGACAGATAATGCCAGAACTAACGGAAAAACAGATAGTAGACTTTCTCAGAACGTATATGTCCGATTGGTGGGGGGTGCTATTATACGCAGCTGCATCATATACCGTTGATTTGGCAGTCCTTAAACGAATCGCTGATACGTACTATAAACATATCTTGCCAATTCGCGAGCAGGGGAGACTCATCACAGGGAGTGACCTGATTCGGACCTTCCACTTGAAAGAAGGGAAGCAGATTGGATACTTGTTGAAGGAAATTGAGGATCGCCAATTTGCGGGTGAAATCCGTACGCGTGAAGAGGCATTGGCTGCAGTAGCGGTATTAATTCGGCAGCTGTCGTAAATAAAAAGTGTTGGGTTTCACAATCATTACAATTTTGTTTGGTCTTTCTGTAGGAACTTCGGAAGCAAGGATAGCAACAGCAGAAGCACGCCAGCGGCTCCGAGATAGAGAAGCGTCTTCCAGATATTACCCTCGCCACTGACAAACGCACCACCAAGTTGAACAAACACCGCCGTCCCGGGTAACATAAAAATAGCAGAGACAAGAACATAGATGGAAAACCGAATGCTGGTAAGTCCGTAGGCATAATTTTGGAGATTAAACGGAAAAATAGGGACTAAGCGTGTAAGCATCACGATCCGCCATCCCTGTTCTTCGACTTGTGCGTCTATTTTTCGGAATTGTGCGTTGTCTTTGACCCAACTCTCAACAAGATCGCGAGCCACGTATCGGGCAATGAGAAATGCGGCAGATACAGAAATAATAGAGGCTATAGAAGCGTATAAGACCCCCCACAGTGGACCGAAGACGAAACCTGCTAACACGGTTACAGGGGTGCCGGGTAAGAAGAAGACCGTGGATACAAGGTAGAGTCCGATATAGACCAGCGGAGCGACTGCCCCAAAACTTGCCACCCACGTTTTGATCTTCGGGACATTTTCCAGTCGGATATTATCTGTCACGCCATAGAATTTCAACAGAAAATAAACTATCGTAACGATACCGACAGCAATCGCTATTTTTATGATGCTTTTTTTCATTTTTTTCTTGAAATTGCCTCCAAGTAGGCTTTAATTTGTGTTTGATACCGAACCGGGATGCGTTTATTGTCTATAGCCTCGGCATACGCGCGGGACGCATTGAGAACTGCATCGCTGAAAGGTCGGTAGACGGGGACTCCGTCACGGACCTCCCCCGTAAAGACATCGGAGAAACCTTGTGCATCGCCAGAATCGGCTGTTGTAAGCGTCAACTGTTCTCCATTAATTTGTAATGTAGGCGTTTCTGTGCCAACGAGTGGAGGTGTCGCATTTTCACTATCTGTTCTGTTTTCGGTTGTATCTGCTTCAGTCGTCTGGGATTCAGGTTGTGAGTCGGAATTGGATATACTTTCTGCGGTGCCCTGTACCTCGGTAGTCGCAGCGTCTTGACCGGGTGCGCCATCGCTATTGGCGGTCCCGGCACTGGAGTTTTCAGTTTCGATTGCTGCCAACGCTAATTCCTTCTGACTTGCTGTGAGTTGTCCTTCCAATTGTGCCAGATCGTCTGATTTATCTACCTTCTCAAGTGCCTTGATGATGTCCTGCAACATCTCTGGTGTGACAGTTTTGCTTTGAATTTGATTCAACGAGTCGCTGAGTGCTCCGTTTGGTAAGCGTTCAGCTAAACGTTCAAAGAGATTTTTCAGTTCGGATTGGAGTTCTGGCGGTATCTCAACCTGTTCGGCGAGGCTCTCAAGTTCTGCAGCGAGTTGGTCGGCATTCATTCCGCGAAAACTTTGACTCGCTTCTGTGGCTTTGACTATAGCAGCGGCTTGTTCCGATTGTTGTTTGCGTACTTCCTTTTTTAAATCGCTGAGATGTTTCTGTGCTGTTTCAAAGTCGGTTGCGGTATTTAGTTTCTGGACGGTGTCGCTGATTTGCTTCCGTAGGTGCGAATTTTTCACTTGTCTTTCAGTAAGTTTTTGAGCGGTTCTATCCAATATTTCCTGCTGTTGAAGGGTAAGTGGCTGCGGCACGTCATAGAGAGGTGGAATAGCGAAAGATAGACCGATGAATAAAAGGGGAATTGGAAATAGTTTTAGGAACTTTGGTACACGATACGGACTTATTTCTGCGATGTCCAAAGTGGATGCAGTTTCTGTGGCATCCTGGATCTGGCGTTGTGCGAATTCATTTTGGGGTGTTGTTATCTGTATCAACTCGGTTGCGGTACTGAGACGCTCCTTGAGTCCCATTTTTTGGTCAGCAAAACGCGCGACAGACAGCAAATCCTTGCGCTGTTTGAGACTGCGGTAAACACCTATCGTCACGGCTGTAATTATGACAATTGAACTGATGAGCGACATCTGAAGCGGTAGAAGAATCCATCGGTTT
>CAZGAW010000128.1:0-13960 GCA_964523645.1 uncultured bacterium
AGTTATTCCAGAAAACGCGTAGGAGCTGGAATTGATGATGAGTATCTTCCAACCGGTTTAGATGGCTTGCAGGAAGGCAGTGAAATTTGGCTTGTTAATGTTCAAAGTGGCGAATCTCGGAATCTCACACCGAACTGGGGAACAAGTTACTGCCCTGCTTGGTCGCCAGATGGAAAAAGACTGGCTTTTTATTCGGATAAACATGAAACAGCCCAATTGTGGATATGGGAGGTCGGCGAAAATGAACCACAACTCGCGAGTGATGTCGTGATTCGACCTTTTTTGGCGTTCACACCCCCACCGCTCTGGACACCTGATGGAACGCGTATTATCGTTAGGCTGCAGGCAGAAACAGAGATAGGCGAAGAACCACCTCCAGACCCAGAAAAGGCATCAGTGTCAGTCTTTACCAGTCCTATTGCTGGGCAATCGAAAAGTGAATTCCGACCGCAGCGAACTGCCTGGTTTGATGCGAGGTATCGCGCAGACATTGGCATAATAACGGTTGCCACAGGGGAAGTCCAAACGTTAGCGCACGGATTCTATCCATCTGGTATTCGTGTCGCCCCAGATGGAACATCCGCGGCGTTTATGAGTTTTCAAGGAATAGAAAGTAACTCCCAACTATTTTACGATCTCTATCTTTCACCTTTGAAGGGTGGTCCCCCGAAATTACTTGCTGACTCGCTCAAATCTGGCTGGGGACTTTCGTTCACTTGGTCGCCAAACGGACGCTACATTGCGTACATGACAGAGGACAAAGCAGCAAAAGATGAACTTCTCCTCATTTCAACAGTTGATGGTAGCCAACTGAATCTCACGCAAGACACCGATATTGAACTGACAAATGGTTCGCACCCACCTTTATCGCCTTTATGGAGTTCAGATAGCAAACATCTATTCTGGGTTGCGCGAGGCGATCTCTGGCGAATCTCTGTCGCTGATAAAACTATTGAGAAACTGACAAATGGATTTGACCGTCATGTTGTCCGGATTGTTCGTTGTGCCCAAGCAGACACCATCTGGACACCGAACGACGCTGAAGTGATATACATTCATACAGTACACTTTAAAAGTGCTCAACACAGTTTTCATAGCGTCAACCTGAAAACGCTCGAAATTACACAGTTGGTTGAAGAAAAGCGCAATTACAATCCTATGGGTAGAAACATGGATGTAGCACTGCAAACGGGAAACATTTTCTACAGCATTGAGGACGTAAATCACGCACCGGATGTGTGGGTAGCGGATGCCAACTTTCAAAATCCACGGCAACTCACTCGACTGAATCCAAACATTGAAACAGAGCCGCTTGGCACTTCACAGATCGTCACTTGGCAGACACCCTCTGGCAAGAATCTTAGAGGTGCCTTGTTACTCCCGCCAGATTACGTAGAGGGTAAATGCTATCCATTAATTACGCAGGTCTACGGCGGTCATTTGCTATCATATCAATTTAACGATTTCGGCACGGATCACCATGGGGGCAATTTTCTGCTAACGAACCAAGGTTACGCTGTCTTTCTCCCGGATACACCTATGGAAACCAACGCGCCTGTCCAGGAGTTAACGGAGATGGTGCTCTCTGGTGTAGATAGACTAATTGACATGGGAATTGCCGATCCCAACCGTTTAGGAATAATGGGGCATAGTTACGGAGGTTACTGCGTCAACGCCCTGATTACACAAACACCACGGTTTGCCGCAGCTGTCAGTAGTGCCGGACGTGGGAATTTAATTAGTTCCTACGGACATTTGACAGAAGAGGGAGATAGCCAGTGGATTCATTGGACAGAAAGCGGACAAGCCAAAATGGGAGGATCGCTTTGGGAATTCCGGGACCGATATATTGAGAACTCACCGATCTTTTTTCTTGACAAGGTAGAAACGCCGCTGTTGTTGGTTGTTGGTGCTTTAGATGTTCCTGCTGTCCCACAGGCAGGGGAAATGCTCTCAGGCTTGCGCAGACTCGGAAAAAAAGCCGTTTTAGCACGATATGAAGGCGAAGGACATTCACAAGCCACAACATGGCGATACCCAAATGTATTTGACTATTGGCAACGAGTGCTTTCTTGGTTTGATGAGCATTTCCCAGAAGATGATATATCCTAACCCAAGTTGCTATCATTGTAGCACAAGCTGTACGAAGTCCGGTAGGTTGGGTTGAATGGCGTTGAAATCAGGCGCGTATCCCAAACGAACATCAAATCTAATATACCGTCATATAGACCCAAAAACCGAGTGAAACCCAACATCATATCGCTACATCTCTGGCATCGAGGAAAACGTTGGGTTTCACTGCCTGAAACTAATATCGACAGTCCAGTTTTGGGGCTATAAGTTAGCTATTAGTTTGAATATATAAAGAGCGTGCGGGTTTAACCTTTAAAAACGCTTTGATGAGGATTAAGAATCAAATTCTTAATCCTCGTTAAATTGTGAAGCCAATTCCTAAACATATTCTGAATCGGAGGAAGTTAATTGATGAAAATGCCGAAGTTTGCAACGGCAAAAGCACATGCAGTGCCCGAGTGTGTCACAAACAAACAGATAAAACAGAAAAATTACGCGATAATATTGCGTATCACACTATTGTTTACCTTAATCACAAACTTACAAACTTCGGCAGTTGAAAACACGCAAACCGTCCAGAAAGAACTCCCCTCAGTCAAAACGGAACACCCACCTACCATTGATGGTGTTCTCGACGATACGTGCTGGCAAGACGCGCCGCAAGTCATCGGTTTCACTGACGAACGCACCGAAAAACCAGCGAAGAACCAATCTATGGGTCGCCTCATTTATACAGACACCGCCATCTATGTTGGACTTCACCTCTACGATGATATGCCCGATAAAATTGTGGCGCGCCAGACCAAAGATCAAACGCGAATCCGGGGAGAAGACTGGGTTTCCTTTAGTCTCGACCCATTCCACACCCATCAGTTTTCCGATAGAAATTTCTTCATCGTAAATCCGATCGGCACAAAATACGCGCATCTCGCTACGGGGCGCGCCGAAAAAAGTGAGTGGATTGGACTGTGGAAAACCGCGGCACAGATTGTCGAAGATGGTTGGATCGTGGAGATGGAAATCCCGTGGCAGATGCTGGATTATCCTGACACCACCGAACCCGTTCGGATGGGTATTAACGTTGACAGGCTACAGCAACGCACTGGAGAACGCTCATGGTGGTGCAACTTAGGCGTTCAAGAATTTCGGGAAAACGATGGACACTGGATTGATGTGCTGCCCCCGCCTCGGAAACGTGAACTCAAGGTGTTACCTTATCTGATTGGTGGCATCAGTGAGACGGAAACTTCTGTAGGAACGACCTCCGGGACGCGAAGGGAATATACGGCTCGCGCGGGCGCAGATCTCCGCTATGAGGTTACACCCCAACTGCGACTCATCGGCACAGCAAACCCTGATTTCGAGAACATCGAGCAGGCAGTAGAAGGTATCGACTTTTCCTACGGTGAGCGCTATGTGCCCGATCGGAGACCTTTCTTTTCGGAAGGCGGCAATGTTTATCGTCTCGGTAATCTGTTCCACTCGCGGCGGATAATGGATATGGACGGAGGGCTTAAACTTTTCGGGAAAATCGGGAAAAATACCTCAGTCGGCACCTTAGGCACCTATCACCGGAACAACCAGAACCTTATTCTGCAAGCCTCTCAATCACTCATGGCAACATCCAATATCAGCGCGGCGTTCCTCTCGCATCATCACCGGGACACTGGATTGAACAATGTAGGTTATCTTTCTGGAGATGTACGCCACGGTAAATTCTCAGTTGGTTCTAATCTCACCCAAACTTGGGCAGCCGAATCGGACGGAAGGAATGGGTTCGTCAGTTTAGGCTACAACGGACCGCTTTTTCAACCCTACCTGTCCGCGTTTTTTGTAGATCCGGATTTCGTCAATAGACTCGGATACCGTCCATTCACCGGCTACCGCGGTATAGGTTTGGGTAGCTTCATCCAAAACGAATGGCGCGAAGGATTCTTCCGCAGAGTATCCGCTTCTATCCAAGGCCAGATCTCTAATACTTACGAAGGTGAGGTTTTCCGACGCGACTTCTATATATCTTCACTTGTCCTAATGCATAGTGACTATGCAATCGCCGCTGGCTGGAGGGGCGGGCAATTTGAAGAATTCAGCGATAGCGTTTTCAGCATTGGATTACGAGCGCGTGCTTCTGACAGGTTCAATAATGTGGGTATTACCTTCAATTCGGGTCAACAGGCAGGCGAGACGATTCATCGCATCAGCGGAAATCTAAATCTCCGCGCTTATGGCTTCACTGTAGGACTCTCCTCACAAATCCAGTGGCATTTTGAGAAACGTTATCAACAGATATTCACCCTCACTTATGACTTTAGCCCTGCCTTAAGCCTCGGTAGCCGATTAATCTGGCAAGTAGAAGGCATTAATATCTACTTCGCGCTGCGCCGTTCTGGCTATGCCGGCACCGACTTTTTCATCATCCTCGGGGATCCTAACGCCTCGGAATTCAAGCAGCGTCTCGTTGCTAAAGTGATCCGCGCATTTTAGACCTCAAAAGTTTGTGAGAATCTTCCTAAAACGCTTTCAGCAACAAGCCCTATAGTTATCCTTCCGAGATTTACGCAATCGACTGTTGATCGGATGCCCGAAAGTGTCCCACAAAACACCTACTAAAAAAACCAGTTTAACAGCTTAGCTTCCGAAATCCAGCAAAACGTCCACAGGGAACTGGTTTTTTACCGGTTCCCTTTTTTGTTCTCTGATACTCACAAAACAAATTCCAAAAATTCAGGTTCTTTGATTTTTTTTTCATAATGCACGTTTTCTGATCGAACTTTCGTCTTTAATAATAGAAGGTCTGAATTATACTGTATTGCTTAATTTCAGGAGAGATAGTAAAGCCAACAATTATTAAATGGACACTCAGGAATTAAAGTATAGGATCGCGGGAGAAGCAAAATGAATTGGAAAAGTATCGTTACCATTTTCTTCGGTTTGTTCATTTGTTTAATCACTTTTACACTAATAACCCGAAGCGAGGGAGAAGATATGACTGATACCTTGAAAGATATTCGCCATAAGTTTGATTCATTCATAGTGCAAGCAAAATCTGACCCTACATCGGGGGAAGATATTCTTACAGAGGCGTACAACCAAGTTGAAGAAGCACTTAAGGGTGAAATCACACCTGAGTTGGTGCATCTCGCCGATGACATATACAAGTATATGGGTAAACTCGGATTAGAGAAACGTATCTCGCTACTCCGTAGATACATGGATGTCGCTCCAGATAATAAGGAACGTTTCTGGTCGCATTGGCATTTGGTTGATAGCCTCGCTGTTCTTCAGAGAAACCGAGAAACTGTTGCGGAGCAGATTCTGCTTTATCGTTGGACGTGTGAGCATCTATCGGATGAATATGTATTAGAGGCGCTTTACGATACGACCCAGGCTAAATGTTGGAAAGCGGAAGGTCGTATTGATGAGTGGTTTCAACTTTATGAGGAAGCCTCTGAACGCTTAGAGAACCCTGAAGTGAATCGTTATACACGTTGCCTTTTCTTACAAGCTGGGGCAGAAGTTTCCTTCATCAATGACAGGTTGGATGAAGCACTTATCGAGGTGGAAAGATTGGAGCGTCTCAACAATACCCCTGGTTTTGAACTCTATTTTCAGTTTTGGTTGACTGGGATAACCACACGGCTTCTGGTGTATGGTAAACAGGAAGATTGGAAACGTTTCAATCACGTCTTTATGGAAGCCAGTGCTTTTATAGAAAAAGAGGTAGAAAAACGGAATGCTGATCGGTCTATAAATATTGGGAACCTTACATGGGCTGCTCATGATATTGGCTGTTGTTTGTTGTGGTCGAAGAAGTACAACGAGGCGCGACGTTCCCTACAAATCGCTGTTGATTTCGGGAACAACAACGCTTGGAGTCACTTCTTTCTTGCGGTAAGTATTTGGGCTTCTGAGAAAGACAGAGGAAGCACTTTATATCATCTAAAGACTGCTCAGGACTTTGTGCTGAATCCTTTGAACCGGGATATGTATTACCAAACTTTCCTTGAGACACCCGAATTCTCAGATGTAAAGGACGATGAAGCGTTTCTGAAGGTTCTCGGACAGACGTAGGGCAACACCGCAGTAAAACACTTCACCTCCGCTGGCGAGGATTGTATCCTCGCCTAACTCCAACCTTCAAGTAATTGTATATTTTACTATCATGAAACTTCGTGATGCTATCATCGCGGGCGTAAAGCCCCTCGCGCAAAATAGGCTCCGTGCTGGATTGTCCGTTCTCGGCATCTTCATCGGGATTGCAGGGGTGCTGTGCATGATCGCCATCGGTGATGGTGGGAAAAAAATCATCGCGCAAAACCTTGAAATGATGGGCGGTGCCAACCAAATCGCATTCTGGACACGGACTTCTATTTGGAAGGGAGGGCGGCTCCTCCGGCGCACTACAGAGCGGTATACCCTTGAGGACGCTTCTGCGATTGAGGCAGAATGCCCCGATGTGCTATACGTCTTACCTAAAGTAGAGGACTTCAACACCTTTGTTAGCAACCGAAACGGGAATCAAGCGAAAGCGCGTTTAGAAGGTATCACAGCGGACTACGCTCTCGGCATGGGTTGGGCAGTTCACGCCGGTAGATTCCTCTCCGACAGCGATATCAAAAATGCCAATCAGGTCTGTGTCTTGGGTGCTAATACCGCCCGTGAGCTTTTTGGAGAGGCATCGCCCATCGGACAAGAGGTAAAGGTTCGATATCATTGGCGGCAATCGCAGATCAGATTAAAAGTTATCGGGGTGATGGCAACAAAAGGCATGAGCCTCAGCGACACGTATTCTTTGGATGATGCTATTTCTGTGCCGTTGACAACCTATCAACAACGGGTGAAAGGCTTTCGTTACGTTGACTACTTGCTCGTCTTTTTTAAAAAAGGTGCAGAGATGAACGGAATTATTGATTCTGTTAAAAACACGCTGCGTAAAAGACACCGAGGAAAAGATGAGTTTATCGGCGTTTGGATAGCGAAACTAACGGCTCACCGACTTTTCCACATTCAAAAAGTCATAAAAATCACCTTGGGCAGTCTTGCGGGTTTTTCGCTGTTCATCAGTGGTGTCGGTATTATGAATATCTGTCTCGTTTCTGTCGGTGAAAAGACGCGGGAGATAGGTTTACGGAGATCGGTGGGTGCGAAGCGGGTTCACATTTTTGGTCAATTTTTGACGGAATCGATCTGTCTCTGTTTGTGTGGTGGGGTACTCGGCATCGCGGGGGCTTGGGGGGCAGCGCACGGCATGGCATGGCTGGCGGTTCGGATTGTGCCAGTTGTGGACGCGTGGCCCGTCGTCCTTTCCCTTCCGTGGATACTGACTTCTGTTATTTTTTCGGTTATCATGGGGGTAGGGTTCGGTGTCTATCCTGCAATGCGGGCGGCGCGGCTTTCACCTACCGACGCACTTCGGACCGAGAATTAGTATTTTCTTGACAAATTTTGCTAAACCTGCTATCATTTCCGCAATTATCTATTAACTAAGGGGGAGTAACCAAATGAAAATCAGATTATTGTGGATCAGCGCGGTCGTCCTGTTTATCGCGGGGACGTTAGCCGTTTCAAGTTATGCAGTGTTAGACCCTGACACCATCGTAGGACTATGGAAATTCGATGAAGGTAAGGGAGATACTGCAAAAGATTCGTCTGAAAACGGGAACGATGGTACACTCATGAGTAAACCGAAGTGGGTGGATGGCAAATTTGGTAAGGCTCTTGAATTTGATGGTTCAAACTTTGTGGACATGGGAAATGATGACTCACTTCAGTTTGATGGAGATGTGACAATTGTTTTTTGGGTTAAACCAGAAAGCGTAGCGAGTGGTCGCCAAAACATCGTTTGCAAATCTTATGGCGGAGAAGGCTGCTTGACACAGGAACCAGACGGCCGCCTAAGTTTTTATTGGGGGGATTGTGGTGGCAATTGCCAGCCGTATGTGGAGGTTGCGAGACCGCCCGGTGGGACGTTCGTGGATGATGAATGGATGCACGTGGCTGAGGTGAGAGATGTCTCAAAACGCGAGTATAGGATGTACAAGGACGGTGAGGTTACGGGTCAGGATAAATGGGTAAAATGTGGGGCACACCCCTGCGGAGATTCCAGTCCCAGCGGCCTTAATTTGCTCATCGGCTCCGGGTATGCCGGTAAATACAGAGGCATCATTGACGATGTCGCTATTTTTAATGTGGTTCTGAGTGAGGGTGAGATTCAGAGTATCATGGATGATGGATTAGACGCTGCTTTCGCCGTTTCTCCGACCGACAAACTCACCACTACATGGGCAGCCATAAAGAAATAACGGATCTATGTATAGAGGCGGGAACACTATGTTCTCGCCTTTTTTGTTGGATACGTAGGTTGGAGAAAACCAACGAAAAATCCGTGATTCAGACAAACACAATATCTTCCCCTAAATTGACACTCATACGATCGCTCAGGAAACATCTTATGCAAAACCTATGGGACCCACACAAATTTATGTTGGTTCTGTCCATATTTGTTTCCCTTTACTCCGCAGCACCAGAAGTTAAAGCCGAAGAGGATACAAAAATGAAAAAAGAACGGATCCAGATTTATAAAGAAAACCGGCGTTACTGGGCATATAAAGGTGAACCGATTCTACCCATCGGTGGTTCAGTCGAGGACAATCTATTTCAGATTCCGAACCTCAAAGAACATCTTGAACTCCTAAAGTCGGTCGGCGGCAACTATGTACGGTCTACAATGAGTTGGGTTGATGAAGGCGATGTGCCACCCTTCAAAAAAGTTGGCGATCAATACGACTTAAATCAGTGGAACGACGAATTTTGGGAGCGTTTTCGGAATTTCATCACATGGACCCACGAGATGGATATTATCGTTCAGATTGAGGTGTGGGCAACCTTTAACTATTATCGTGAGCCTTGGGCTACGAATCCTTTCAATCCGAAAAATAATAGTAATTACACCGCAGAAGAAACGGGGTTACCCACTGTTGTCAAAAGCCATCCGACCGCAACGGAGAACAACTTTTTCTGGTCTGTACCGAAGGAGCGAAATCAGCAGATTGTCTTGAAATATCAGCAAAAATTTGTGGATAAGCTGCTCTCGGAAACGCTCCAATACGGACATATCCTCTACTGCATGGACAACGAGACTTCTGTCACGCCTGCGTGGGGTGAGTACTGGGCAACATATATTCAGAAGCAGGCATCGGCGGCTGGACGCGTCGTTGAAACAACAGAAATGTGGGATCCGTGGGATTTATCCCATGAGATGCATAAAGCGACGTTTGACCATCCTGAAACCTACTCGTTTTGCGATATATCACAAAACAACCATCAGAAGCGACAGCGGCATTGGGATAACGCCCAGAAAATTCGAGCGCAACTCTCACCGGTCCGTCCCATCAATAATATTAAGATTTACGGTGCTGACGGCGGACGGTTCGGCAGTACGCAAGACGGCTTGGAACGGTTCTGGCGAAATATCTTCGGTGGGTTTGCATCCGCACGGTTTCACCGGCCCGACAGTGGGATCGGTTTGAACGAAACCGCACAAGCGCACATCAAAAGTATGCGAATCCTCACAGACGAAATGGGCATCTTTACGTGTGAACCTCACAACGACTTGCTTTCCAACAGAGCGGAGAATGAAGCGTATGCCATCGCAAACCCGGGGCGAGAATACGCTGTCTACTTCCCCAATGGCGGTTCGGTCGATATCGATTTGAGTACTGGTAAAAGTACAGATACCAAAAAACTAACAATAAGATGGCTAAATATTGCTAAAAGTGAATGGACACAGGAAGGGGAAATCCCTTTCAGTGACACTATAATACTATCTGCTCCGACCGAAGAACATTGGGCTGTCTTGATTCAATCAAGGTGAAATTTAGGTAGAGCATAGGGTGGCGTTACCAAATCTCATTAATTAAAGGGGGAATAGGGAAATCCACTTATTGGGTAGTTAAGGCGACCTCGCTACTACTGAGAAACCATAACCGCTCTAATCCTTTCTATCCGCGTTCTGCAAACTCCTAACTCAGAAAGCATTCCATTTTTTTTTGCATTCCCTATATTCACATGTTATAATATATAGCGTTGTTTGATAAGAGGCTACCATCTGATAAACGTGTTCCATTTTTTGAAGGTGCAGCGATGTTGATATTCAAGGAACGGATGAAACATCTGAAAAATGACAACATCGGAATGTTCGACCTCGCTTCAATCGGGATAACGCTTGCGCTTGCGATTTGTATCGGCTATTTCGGAGGCAAGTGGCTCGGTGGCAAATTAGGCAACGCAGCCGTTGGATCATACATCGGTTTCGGAATGGGAGTTGCCGCTGGATTCATGGAGATGTTCCGTGCGGTAGCACGCTGGAACCGGCAACTCGAACGTCTGGAACAACAGCGTCGTGCCGCTTCACAACAACCGCAGGACCCTGAAGAAGGATAAAATCTGATAGCAATAGAGATCCGGAAATTTCGGTGATCGTGATTCGCCGTTATTTTGACAAAGGAGTCACTGGGATGAGTCCGGTTTTGGAAATTGGCGACCGATTTATCCGTCACGTCTACATTTTGACAATCTGTCTCACTGTAGTCATTGCGGCAGTGTTGTTAGGACTCAAACGCCCCGCGCTTCCAAGTTTTCTGATTGGCAGTGCTATCAGTCTGAGTCTATTCTGGTCCATCGAATTCGTGGTTCGTCGACTGGTTCGACCCGGGAAAACGAAGCGCACAAAGTACTTGCTGGGTTTCATCGCAATTGGTAAATACACAGTGCTCGGTGTACTCCTCTATTTTCTGTTCAAAATGGAGTGGATGAATATATATGCTTTCGCTGGAGGGATTGCTTTAGTACAAGGTGCTATCATTATCAAAGCGATCGGTTTGATGGTGACCATCCTTTCAAATAAGGATCCGAATAAGTTTTGAAGCGGAATTTACAAGTCGCCTTCAAATTCGGAAGTGCCCTAAACTATTCCTGCATTTAAGAGACACAACGACAAAATATGAAAAAACTACCGTTTATTTGCTTGGTTGTCGGACTCAGTTTTGCGATAGTTGCCGTGAGTTTCGCAGCCGATAACGGTCATCGTAGTTTGCTCTATCCGATTTCACGGATTTTACCCGATGATATCATCCCCGAACCGACTCGATGGCATCAACCTGACCTGATTCCAAATACATACTTTGCAATTCTCGTCTTAATACTGTTTTTTATCTTCGCCACTCGGAAGTTAAAGCGACTCCCCGAAGGAAAAGGACAAACACTTTTAGAGATGTTCGTCGGCGGTATTATAGATTTCTTCGGTGGAATTTTAGGCGATCACGGGAAAAAGTATGTGCCATTCGTTGGCTCCTATTTCATTCTTATTCTCTTCCTAAATTATCTCGGGATTATTCCCGGTCTTCAACCCCCAACAGCAGATTTGAATACAACACTTGCGCTCGGCATAACTGCCGTGTTAGGTGTTCAAATTATCGCTATCAAGGAGAACGGAATAATAGGTTACCTCAAGCATCTTATGGGTGACCCGCCGTTGTTGGGTATTTTGATGTTTCCACTTGAAGTGATTGCGCAATTATCGCGGGCAGGTTCGCTGGCTGTGCGTCTTTTCGGAAACATTTTTGGCGAAAAATCGGTTGTTATTGAACTGACAAAACTCGGACTTATCGTACTGATTGCGGATGCCATACCGATTATTCCGGTGCAAGTGCCGATGCTGTTCTTCGGTCTGTTTGCTGGCTTCTTGCAAGCGTTCGTTTTTACCATCTTAACATCTATCTATATTGTGCTGTTCATTGAGCACCACGAAGAGGCGCATGAAGCGCACCATTAATTTGTGGGACAAGTGAAAACTTGCCCTTACCCGTCCAAGGAGGACATTCCATGATTTATTTAGCAGTGTTGGCGTTTGGCGTAACGTTAGGCTTGCCGATCGCCGTCATCTTCGCCTCAAGGGCGCAAGGAAGTGCTACCAGTACTGCTCTTGAGGGCATCGCACGCCAGCCCGATGCCGCGCCGCGTATCCAAACGGCAATGATTATCGGTTTGGCACTCATTGAGTCACTCGTTATCTATGCGTTGTTGATGTTCTTTGTCTTACAGAGCAAACTCCCCGAAGGTGAGATGCTGAGAGAGATGATTGATGCAGACGCGAAACGAGTTGCAACAGATGTCGGAAGCGGAAATTAATATATTTCTTGTCTATAAACATTTCGCCCCTACGGGGCTAAAGAAGTGAAAAGGAGACGTAACGTCTTCAATAAAGTAAAAAGAAGGCGTAACGTCTTCAGTTTCAATAACAGAGTACAGTAAACTTATGCGAAACATCAAACATAGGCTTTCACTTCGCAAAGGACACTTACAAACGACGCATTACAAAATCCTATACGGATGCTGCTTTGTTTTAATGAGTATGTGTCTCAACAACGCATTCGCTGCCGAGGCGCCTGCAGGTGGCGGGCTTTTAGTGCTGCTCGGTATTGATCCAAAGACGATTATTATTCAGGTCATCGGTTTCTTGGTCGTCCTCGCGGTACTTTGGAAGTTTGTTTTCGGCAAGGTGGGTGGACTCTTAGAAGAACGCCAAACTGAAATTACAACGCAGTCGGAGCAATTGAGGACTGATCGTGAAGAATTGGATCGGCTCACCGCAGAGACGCGCCAACGTTTAGCCGACATTGAGACTGAAGCACAAGCCAAGATTCAAGCGGCAATTGAACAGGGAAATGCTGAACGTCAGCAGATTCTCGCACAGGCACGGCAAGATGCAGACGATGAAGTCGCAAGAGCCAGAGCAGAGATTCAGCGTGAAAAAGACGAAGCTATCTCAGAACTGCGAGGCGTTGTTGCTGAACTCGCAATTGATGCTGCCAGCAAAATCATAAGCGAAGAGCTCACCGCAGAGAGACATCAGCATATTATTGATGCGTCTATTAGCAGGTTGCCAACAGATCATCGTTAGTAAAGCGCACCAACTTATGTAATTTCTTTAGGTGCTTTATTTCTTTTCAAGGTGAAAACAAACTATGAGAGACATTCGGGTTGCAAAACCTTATGCTCGCGCCCTATACGATGCAGCAGTAGAACAAAACGCATTGGACGTTATCGTCGCAGATACAGACAGGCTGCGAGCATTAATTGAAGCGTCTGAAGAATTTACGCAGTTAATCCAAAGCCCTATTCTGTCTCCACAATTTAAAAGCGAGACGTTTCAGCAGCTTTTCACCGATACGTTGCAACCGCTGACCCTTAATTTTTTCAAACTACTCGCATTAAAGCAGCGGGAACGCTATCTCGCCGCGATAATGGATGTCTTTTCAGCAATTGTTGATGAAGCTGCTGGTAGACTCGTCGCAAAAGTGACGACAGCTGTGCCCATAACACCGGAGCAAGAAGAACGACTCACAGAGCAACTCAGCGCGTACTCGGGAAAACAGGTGCGGTTGGAAACCATAACCGATGCACAAATCCAGGG
Organism: uncultured bacterium; assembly: GCA_964523645.1. Taxonomy (GTDB): domain Bacteria; phylum Poribacteria; class WGA-4E; order WGA-4E; family WGA-3G; genus WGA-3G. The sequence continues at coordinate 13,547 of CAZGAW010000128.1, forward strand.
CGGATTCATTGTGCAATTAGAGGACACCGTTTTTGATGCAAGCGTCACAACGCAACTTCAACGTTTGAAACAACAGCTTGCAAGCGGGTCTTAAACTATGGGTCCTGGGCACCGCTTCTTGTGAAAGCCTATAGAGGCTTGCAGGACAATGTTACGCGGTGGTCTCTGATTAAGTCTCGGCTGGGTTTGGGTATCTCGGAAACATGAACCACAATTGTCGCCTGCAACATCGGCGCAGGGTTTTTGCGAATCAACGCTGAATACGCGTGTGGCATTCAGCGGGGTGTTTCCACTAGATATACGGAGAGGAGATCGAACCTCTAACTTCACCTGACCGAACCGCAAGGAATAATTAAAAAATGGCAAGAGAAGTCCGACCGGACGAAATATCAAATATCCTTAAACAACAACTGC
>CAZGAW010000129.1:0-13933 GCA_964523645.1 uncultured bacterium
TTAGGTGAATAATAACGATTAACCCATACCGTCTTGTTTCCGCTCCGGCTGAGTGGCATATTAGAGAACGTTCTGAAAGGGATACCGAAGATGAAGATTTCCAGTGACCGACCTATCTATGTCGTTGCGATTTGTGGGAGTCTGCGGCAAGGGAGTTCGACGCATGCTGCACTCCGAATCGCGCTCTCAGCTGCGGAAGCGGCGGGTGCTGAGGTCGAGCTGCTTGAACTCGGTGAATATGACCTCGTTTTTCAAGGCTCTGTCGCAAACGAAAGCGATTATCCGCCTGGCGTTTTCAAGTTACGGGAGAAGGTGAAACGGGCACACGGTATACTTCTCGGATCACCTGAATACCACGGTAGTTTCAGCGGCGTTCTTAAAAGTGCTCTCGATTTGATGGGGTTTGATGAATTTGAGAATAAGGTTATTGGGCTTATCGGTGTATCGGGTGGACGGATGGGTGCGGCGAATTCGCTTTCTATGTTGCGCACGGTAGGGACAGCACTTCACGCATGGGTCGTGCCGAATGACGTATCGATTCCAAACTCGTCTCAGGCGTTTGATACAGATGGTAATTTATGCGATGCTGAATTGGCATCACGTCTCAAAGCAGTGGGCGAGCAGGTTACCGAATTCGCCGCACTTCGCAATTCAGCTTAATAGCAGTCGGCTCTCGGCTATCAGCCGTCGGCAAAGAAATGTTTGTAGCAGTCCCGAAAGCCTCTTGATCCACAGCCGAAGCCTCAAAGCGGATACACCTTAAAATAAAAATGGACACAATACAACACAATTGGGACGCATGGATAGGTACAGATGAAGCAGGTAAGGGTGATTATTTCGGTCCGCTTGTCGTCGCAGGCGTTTACGTAGATGCAGACTGCCGAGAAGCCTTCTCCGATTTGGGCATTACTGACGGGAAAACATTGTCAAATCGTCGTGTCCGAGACCTTGCCGAATTGATACACTGTCAGTATGAACGGCATGTTGTTGTCGTAAAGAGAATGCCCGACGCGTATAATTCCCTTTATAACGAGTTCCGCAGGCGAGGACAAAACCTAAACCACCTTCTTGCTTCGCTCCATGCGGAAGCAATTCAGACCTTATCAACCCGAGTTGGGGCAAAACACGTACTTGTTGACAGATTTTCTAAAGATGACCTCGTCACGCAGCAGCTGCACCAGCGAGTAAACGGAGGGGCTAATTTACAGCAGGTAACCTCTCGCAATCCGTTGGGGATGGAGGAAATAAGGGAGATTCCAAAGGCAGAACGCGACATCGCTGTTGCTGCCGCCTCTATTATCGCTCGCGATGCTTTTCTGAATGCGATGGAAGCACTGTCCGAAAAATATGAGATTTGTTTGCCGAGAGGTTCATATCAGGTTGTGGAGGCAGGTAGGGAATTTATCAGAACGCATGGGGACAATGCCTTGGGAGATGTTGCAAAACTCCACTTTAATTTGACGGAGGCTGTCCGGGCTTCGTAAGCGATAGAAAACAAAAAACGGAAAAAATGTACAAATTCCGAGATCACGTCTCGAATTAACCAGAAATCTGACTGAAATGAAGGTTAGTCAAGAAGCAATCAATAAAAAAAATGGAAGAATTGTTTAGTGTTCATTACGCCGAGGTTGGACTCAAAGGCAAAAATAGGGTCTTTTTTGAGAAAAGGCTTGTGCGTAACATCAAATTGTCCCTACGCGGTACGGGCTATGCCGAAGTAGAAAGGCTTCACGATAGGCTCCTCATTCACCTTGGGCAAGGTGCGGATGTCCCCGAAGTTAGGACACGCTTGCGGCAAGTCATGGGTATCGCTCATTTTGAGCTTGCTTGTCGGACTGAAAGGGATATGGCTGCTATTAAAGCAGCTGCGCTACGGCAAATCCAAGACGGCTGTTATGGGTCTCTTAAAGTTGAGACGAGACGGACGGATAAAACCTTTCCGTTAACCTCTCCGCAGGTGAGTGCGGAGGTTGGTGGGTATCTCGTTAAAGAGACCGGTACGCGTGCGGATATGCATAATCCAGACGTGGTTTGTTGGGTCAAGATAACACACAATGCAGCGTATGTCTCGGCAGAGAAGATTCCGGGGATCGGTGGCTTGCCAGTCGGTGTGAGTGGTAAGGTGCTTGTCATGTTGTCTGGCGGGATTGATTCTCCTGTCGCCGCATGGCAGATGATAAAACGTGGTGCGAAAGCCGTTTTTATCCACTTTTACAGTTATCCGTATACCGATAAAGCCTCATTGGAGAAAGTGATTGAACTCGCTGAGATTTTGGCAGTGTCAAACTATCGGAGTACTATCTATCTTGTTCCATTTGCTGAGCTCCAGCAGATTATCGTCGCTGCAACACCGACCCCTTTCAGGGTGCTGCTGTATCGGCGAATGATGACCCGTATTGCGGAGCGTGTTGCGGCTATGGAGAATGCCGAGGCACTCGTCACCGGCGAAAGCCTTGCACAGGTCGCTTCTCAAACCCTAACAAACCTCCGAACGATAGAAGCAATTGCTGATATCCCCATCCTACGTCCGCTTATCGGTGAGGACAAGGCTGAGATTATCGAAAAAGCGCAACGGATCGGTACGTTTGACGTATCCACACGCCCACATCAAGATTGTTGTTCTCTCTTTGTGCCCAAGCACCCTGCTACCCGCGCGTCGCTTACTGACTTAGCGGATGCAGAATCGGATTTGGACATAGATGCGTTGGTTGAAAAGACTTTGCTTAATCTCGAAAAACAGGTAATCGGTTGAATTTCTGGACTAAAGCGTGTATTTAGACAGATGGCTTCTCAAAGAATCCTGCTCATTCGTCTGAGTTCCCTTGGCGACATCGTACTTACAACACCGGCTATCCGAGCGGTCCGCGGGCATTTCCCTGATGCGCATATCGCTATGCTCGTCGGAAAACAGTCGGCAGAGGTCCTACAAGCAAACCCACACCTTGATGAGATAATTACGTTTGATCGAGTCGCTAAAGACAAGGATACGGGTGAGATGTTAAGGATTGCTCGCGTCCTGCGTGAAAGCAGATTCACACTGGCAATTGACCTTCAACGGAAGTTTCGCACTGCGCTCCTGATGTATCTCGGCGGTGTCGCTGAACGTGTTGGTAAGGGCAGACTTTGCACCCTTAGTGTTCCGGAGCAGGGAAACAAGCACGCCACAGCGCACTACTTTGATCTGTTGCATGCTGTTAATATTCCAGCAGTAGACCAAAGGCTTGAAATGTTTCTCGTTGAATCTGAACGCGCCGAGGCATCGCAGCGATTTGATACTGCTGGTGTTTCACAAACAGGTTTAAAAGTTGGGTTCTTTCCGGGTGCAGGATGGAAGTTGCGCGAATGGATGCCCGAACGCTTCGCATCTATTGGAGACAGACTGGTGCAGCATTTCAGTGCTGAAGTCCTGATTTTCGGTGGAGAAAAGGAGTCGGAACTTGTGCATAGCGTCGCGAACCTGATGAGTGCGCCCGCCGTGCCGTTTGCGGGGAATCTTCAGGTTAGAGAGTTAGCCGCTTGCATCGAAAAGTGTGATCTCTTTCTTACCAATGATACGGGCCCCATGCACATTGCTGCGGCTGTAGGAACGCCTACTGTGTCCCTGTTTGGTCCTGGCAATCACATCCGATTTCAACCGCTCGGTGAATTACACCAAATTATCCGCCACGATGTTCCGTGTAGCCCTTGCAAGCAATTCACAGATAAATGCAAAGATAACATCTGTATGAAAAAGATCACCGTGGATGAAGTCTGGCAGTCTATTTCCGATGCCCTTGCGGAAGTTTCCTAACTCCGACTCAAGGGACAATAATGGGCGATGCTTACGCTATCCGCACGCTGCCTCGAAAACACGTAGGTGATTTTCGCCGAGCACTTTTCGGATATCTTCGTCAGAGTAGCCGCGTTCACTTAAGCCTTCAGCGATCTTGATGAATTCACTGGCATCCTTGAGCAGGTCGCCGCCACCGTCAAAATCTGAACCGATGCCGACATGGTCGATTCCAGCGATGTCGATTGCGTAGGCGAAATGATTGAGGAGTTGCGCCAAAGGTGGCATTTTTGTCCATCCATCAGTGGTGATAAACCCAGGTACAAAAGTGATTCCAACAACACCGCCATTGACTGACAGGGCTTTCAGTTGCTCATTACTCAGGTTCCGTGGGTGACGACACAACGTTTTGCAATTGCTATGTGACGCGATAACAGGACGTTCCGAGATTTCCAGCACATCCCAAAAGCCACGTTCGCTAATATGGGAGACATCCACGAGCATCCCGAGGCGATTCATCTCTTGAACTAATGCCATACCGAACCGCGTCAAGCCGCCGCCTAGGTCCTCTTCATCGTTTCCTGTTGATGCCCATGTATTCAGGTTATGGGTCAATCCGATTGAGCGAACGCCTAACATGTAGAGAGATCGGAGAATATTAAGGCTGCGTTCGAGGGCTTCGCTATTTTCAATGACGAGAACTGCGGCGAGTTTGCCGGTTGCTTTCGCTTCGCGAATGTCGCTTGCTTTCCGTGCGATGCAGATGTCATTGGTGTTTGCTGTTACTTCTGCCTCGAACCATCCGAACGCATCTAACGCATAGGCGAGATGATTTTTCCATGCGCGTGTCACATCAACAGCGAAGAAGGCGGCATCAATACCTCCCTGTCGCATTTTCGGGATGTTAAGTTGAATACCAATGGCTTTCTCTTCGGGCGGAAGGGGACCGCGAAGGTAAGCGATAGTGCCAACCGGATCTGTAGGATTTTGGGAATTTTCGTCAGCGAGGCTGACGTTACCGCGACGGATGTGTGCTACGATGGCATCGTTATGTGAATCGATCACGAGTGTTTGCTCGTGCAGTTCGGAAATCTGTGTGTTTAATGTCATTTTCGTTTTGCTTCTCCATGTCCTCAGGCTTAATCTAATATTGTTTGTATCGTCCGTTCAGCAATATCGGGGGTAATCCGTAGCGTTGTCACGACGGTATATGGGAGTTGATGTTTCGCGACGTAGTCGGATAGGTTGACAAGCGTCTCGGCGATTGCCTCATGGGCAACACCCGATGGACGATAGTTAATCTGCAAACACTCCAAGACATGACGGTACTGGGTCCAAGGTTGCGATTGTAACACAGCCATCAGGAGGATACCGAGTCCTACCAATTCGCCGTGTAAAAACGTTTCTCCATTCGTAGTTTTGTTTGCAGATGTTAGGTGATCCTCAATTGCATAGGCAAAATAATGTTCGCTACCTTCTTCAACGCGACTGTGTCCACATAGATAGCAGAGTTGAACCTCCATACAGAGCAGATCGAGTAGAAGTTTCAAACCCGTGGGGGTCCCGCGCCCGATTTCCCGCGCGTTATCCAGAAGTGTTTGGAGAAGGGTGGCTGCTATGTCAACTGTTTGTGGGGTGAGTCTCTGGTTTGATGGATTTACACCCATTTTCTCCGCTTCCTGCCAATCCCAGAGTGCTGTTGCGATTGAGAGAACATCCGCAGCGCCGCTTGCTCGTATTGGGGCAGGTGCGTTGCACAAGACATCCATATCTACAACAACTGTGTCTGGTGCTTTTGAAGGAAGATAGCGAACACACCCATTTTCTCTGACCCCTGTTGCATCGGTGAGAAAGGCATCTGTTGACAGAATAGTCGGGAGTGCGACGAGGGGTAATCCGTTTGCAGCTGCGACATATTTGGCAGTATCAATCGCTAAGCCTCCACCGATCCCGTAAACCACTTCTGCTTTACACGCCTCGGCGAACGCGGTCATATTTGCTTTTGTATTGCCTTCAATGTAAATCGGATCTTGTGTGTTAATGTCAATGCCACTAACAGCTTTCCATGCTGGATCCGTTGTAAAAACGACAGCCTCGCGATGCTCCTGGATATTTGCAAAAGGGCATCTTATAATACTTGGCAATCGTCCAATTTTTTCGTGAGAACAATCATCTCGCAACATTTTTAATTTATGATTCCTGAACCGCTCTCCATTCCATTACGAGCGGGTTTTCGGTTGAGTTTCGACCGGATTTGGAGATTTTAAGTGTTATAATTTCAGGCACGCCTTACGAGATTCAAAAACCTACTTCAGTGTCCCGTAGGTTCTTCTATAGTAGGACTTACGCAAAATGACCAAATTTTACGTGTTTTCACAGGATTCGGTACGGTTAGTTGATGAAGATTAATTTATTAATTCGGTAATGCACGGGTAGGCACAAGACCTACCCCTACAATCGTTTTTTCAAATGGGATTACCGAAATATTTTCTTAAACTTCATGAAACCGTACCTACCGGGAGAATGCGTAAGCCTCTACAGGAAACCTGTGTGTGGTATTTCCACGAGATATATCTGTCGAGAACCTTCATGAACTGAGTCGAAGGTGATCGTTTTTCCGTCAGGTGCCCAGCGTGGGTGTAAATCACATCGGATGTCTCCGGTGAACTGCTTTTCGTGATGGAATTCGCCCAACACAATTTTTCGGTTTTCAGCGATATTATAAACCATAAGTTGTGCCAAGCGTTCCGTACCACGAGGGTACGTATCACAAAGCAACCACGCGCGGTCTGGTGAGAATGAAGCGTGTCCATCGCTCGGTAGAACACCACGTCCGAGGGGTGTGAAATCCTGGACACCATCTGTAAATTCAACAAACCCCATCTCGCCGGATATATCTGAGGAAACAAGGATTCGAGTGGGTGTTCGCCAGTCGAAATGAGACACTCGGTAGCCGAATGGAATTTGCATTTCCAAGTCGGAACCGTCAGGATTGACTGTCCAGAGTGAAGTATAATGTCCTGTTTCCCGACGGACTCGACAGAAAAATAGAAGGCGCGTCCCATCTGTATTAAACAAAACGTGGTTGAACCAGGTCCGTTTGCCTACCATCCGTTCGTCTCCACTTGCTCGGATAACATCGGCGATAGAGAGTAGAAGTCTGGAACTCCCATCTTGCAGGTTGAGTTGATATAAACCGTCTTTTTCCGGTTGTGCTATAACGTCGCTGGGTTCAGTGTGTGTGGCGTAGCCAACGACAGCGCGACAGTGTGCCATTCTTCCGTAGTTGAGTCCAATTGCGAGTGAAGTCGTCGGGGACACGGCAGCGATCGCGCCGTGAATTGTTCGGATGGTACCTGTCGTCGGATTCAAGGCACGTGATACGAGTTTACCATCTTCCCAGTCGTTAAATGTGAGTTCTGCACGGTTAGCAGCATCGTGTTTGTTCTTTTTGCTACCGTTTATCCAGTGCATCATACTTCCTTGTTGGAGATTAAAAGCACGGGTCTTCGCGTGCGGGATGAATTCGTGCGTATCGCGATGGATCAGTCCAACGGTTGCTATGTCTTCAGGCAGAGGCCGATGTGTGTGAAAATCTGTCTCTAACGCAAGGTGATATTTTGTAGTGCTATCCCACGGGTTGATTCCGTAGTATCCGAAAAAATGGTGCTTTGGACTCGTGGATAATCTTTTTATGTCCATGTTTACTTTAGTTTATGGAAAATACTGATGAAGTTGCGGCTTGGATATTGATGATTAATTTGACGTATGCGTTTAACTATGGCATAATTAATGATTGTAATGATTGGGACATTATATTAATACAGCCTTATTATTCAAATAATCAACCTGATATACTTTTTTCCTTTAGCTGCGTATTTTTTGAAACCGAAATTCTTTTTTCATCGTTTTTCTGTGCAGTCGACATTTCAAAGAAGATATGTGGTTTTTCTGAATGAACTTAGCACTTGCATGATAAGCAGGCGTGAGCCTTTTAATATTCTTGACCACAGATGACCCGGGCAATAGAAAAATGCAGTTTGCAGCAAAAACAGATACAGGTAAACTTCGTGAAAAAAACGAAGACCGATACTATTTTGATACGCAGCTCCAGCTATTTGCCATCGCTGATGGTATGAGTGGGCACGAAAGCGGCGATGTCGCAAGCCGGATTGCCCTTGAGATTATTCAGGAGTGGGCAAAAACGCAAGCATCTCCGCAGAGCGATTTAGGTCCCATGAAAAGGCTCGCGGTTTTGACGGAACTCGCGGAGGAAGCGAATCAGCGTATCTACACTGCCGCCGAAAACAGTGGTAAGGCACGCGGCATGGGCACAACCCTTATCGCAGGCTTTGTTACTTTCAGTTACCTTGCTTACGTCCACGTCGGTGATAGTCGGCTCTACGTCTTGCGTGATGGAAAATTCACACAGATAACAACGGATGATACTTTCGTTCAGAAAATGGTCGAAAAGGGTGAAATAACTCCCGAAGAAAGCCGTGTTCATGAAAAACGAAATATCGTTACACAGGCAATCGGTTTGCTGCCGAGCGTTACTGTTAGTGCTGACGCATACCCGCTTGGTTCAGGGGACATCGTCCTTGCCTGTACTGATGGCTTACATGACATGATTGTTGACGATAATGAGATTGCTGAAATTATAATGACTGCTGACAGTATCGAAAGGGCGGCAGAAAATCTCGTCAACAAAGCACTTGATTATGGCGGCACCGATAACGTCACAGTTCTCTTGTTTGCGATCGATTAACCTACCATTAACCTACCTTCAGTAATATCCCTCGTTTTTTCTATTACAGATTTTACCAACGCGTTTTACCTAAACAAAATTTACGCCTCCGGTGTCTCCTCCTCTCGCTCGCCGAAAACCAAGGCACCGTCTGGATCTACCTCTTCTTCCCATGTTTCTTGCGGAATAGGCATCGTCAATTCTGGCAGTTCAATCCGCCCCGCTTCAGTCCACAAGCGTTCAAGGTTATAGTAGGCACGCCTTTCGGAAAGAAAAATGTGTATGACAAAATCAACGTAGTCTAACAGAATCCAATCTGCTTTACGCTCACCCTCCTGATGCCAAGGGCGCTGTTCCCAGTTCGTTTCAAGTTCTTCAATGACGGCTTGCGAGATGCCCTCTACTTGAATATCGGAGGTACCGCTGAAGATTGCAAAGAAGTCGGTGAAGCCGTCAAGTTCCCGCAGATCGAGAATAACGCCGTCCTGTGCCCGTCGGCTCATCGCTGCAGCTGCCGCAGCTTTTACTACGTCTAAAGTGTTCTTTTCAGTTTCCATTGTGATTTTCCTTACTGGTCTTGGTACCTATGCGGCGGCACATGGGGACCGTCTCTATTTTGAAATCTCGTTACTTTCTAACGTACTGTTGTAGGTATGAAGTGTATTCGGATGAATCAACACCCCTTTTTCCAAGAGGTACGCAATTTCCACACGTGCTACATAATGCACGGCTTGCTTCAAATCTGTGTATGCTAACTCCCGTGCGACATCAGCCTCCTTATGCGTACGTGTTGGCTCTGCAAAGTCCGCGACGTATAATATCTGTGAAACAGTACCCATGGATGGGCTGCCTGTTGTATGGTTCCGAATGGCTTCAAGGACCTCAAGTTCGGTTACAGCGAACTTCTCTATCGCAAGTTTTACGCCGATAAGGGGATGCAAAAGCGATGGATTTTTCTTTTCAATCGGGTCAAGGCGAATTTCGTAACGTTCTGCTTCGTTGTATAATTCTTGCGGACTCATCCATTTGGCACTATCGTGTAAAAGCGCAGCGAGGTTCGCATGCCAGACGTTTGCGCCGTGAAGCTGTGCTAAATCAACAGTCAACTCTTGGACAGAGAGAACGTGCTGAAAGCGTTTTTCACGCAAGTTATCTGAGAGGTACTGCTGAATTTCGATCGACTTCGGGTGTGCCCGGAGTTTTGCTAATGTGCCATTCATTTAATATTAGACTCGGTTCTTAAACCCTGCTGCTTCGCTCCGTTAGTCAGTGTCATCGTCAGGAATCCCACCTAATTCGGCGAGTTCAGCGAGAATCTCTTGTTCGGTGTCCGACAAAATCGTATTTGGCAGTGGGGCACTAATGGCATATTCCTCATTCAACCATTTTGATAAGTCTGCTGCTTTACACCGCTCACTACAAAAAGGAAAGTTTTTCGGTAAGGGCGTTCCCTCTTTCCACACGAAATCGTAAACTGTTCCGCACATACTACATGTGTGTTGCACGTTTTTCGCTACCTCGTTTTTTAATTTCGGTGCTTGTGATTTTTTAAACGGACTTCTTCAACTATAGATACAACTGATGCTTGCCAATATAGGCTTGAACTGCTTCTGGCACGAGATAACGGATCGAAAGCCTTTTTCGTACCCGTTCTCGGATAGCTGTAGCGGATATATCAACGCCTGTTATCGGAAAAGTGGTAACCCGTTTCCGGATATCTAAAGGGACTCGGTTCAGGTCGTAGTTCGGACGTGTTGTTGCGATCATAACGCATCGCGCCAACACCTCATCAAAGTCTTTCCAAACCTTGTACTCAATAAGCGAGTCTGCCCCGATGATCCATGCCAGTTCGGTTGTTTCGCCGTATAGTTTTGTCAAGGCTTTTAGTGTCTGGATGGTATACGACGGACCTGCCCGTTCCAATTCAATTCGTGATACTTCAAAATCCGGGTTTTCTGTGATTGCTAAAAGCACCATCTGATACCGGTGTTCCGGTTCGATAATATCAGCGTCTGCCACCTTATGCGGGGGTCTGGCAGAAGGAATGAATAAAATCTTATCGTAGCCTAACCCTGCCCGAACCTGTTCAGCACTGATCAGATGCGCGTAGTGGATTGGATTGAATGTTCCACCCATCACTGCGATTCTTTTCGTTGTTTTCGGCATCGAAATATCCATTGGGTGCAAACTTACTTCAGGAACCCCGGCGTTCTGTGTACTGCTTAAAGTATATAGGTTTCTTGGAGAAAAGTCAACGGAAAAATCGTGGTGCGCTAACTGCCTTGAACGCGAGCCTTATAATCGTCATAGGCCCTCTCAATCTGGTTTGCTGATTCTTCGGGACCGAGGAAATGTGCACCTGTCAATACAACAGGCGGTTTTCCGCGTTCTGTCAGGAGTTCGGCAACTCGGCATTTAATAGCATTAACGATCGAAAGCGTGCCGATGCTGGATGTGGGTCCGACAGGGTATGCCAAATTCGGAATTTCTACGACGGCGTCACCCGGTGGATTGCAGTTGTCTATCGTTAGGTCGGCGACTTCAAACAAGCGTTTGCCAGAGGTATGTTTTGAAGTCGATGCCCGGCTGTGCTCGATAGAGCTTACTGCTATAACCGGCAGGTTCCGCGCTTTCGCCCGCATCGCCATTTCGACGGGAAGGATGTTCGTGCCCGAATTGGAAAACACCATCATGCAGTCGTGTGGACCGAAGGTGAAGTTGCGTAGGATCACCTCTGCGTACCCTGAGACGTTTTCGAGAAAAAGTGCTTGACGTTGACCGTTACAACCGACAACTTGGTTGTGAAACGTAACCGCCAGTTCAACAATGGGAAAGAAGCCCGGGTAACTACCGTAACGTGGAAAAATTTCTTCAACGGGCATGCGGGAATGTCCAGATCCGAATAGATAGACGAGACCGTCTTTCGCTATGGTCTCGGCGCACATCTCGGAGGCTTGGGCAATCGCATCGTTTTGTGTTGCTTCGATCTGTTTCAGGACATTTTGCGCAACGTGTAGATAACGTAAATGGGAGATACTCATAATATTTTTGTTTGCTATAACCTTGATCGTTTGATTAATGGATTCCTGATAGCGCGTTATGACAAAGGGACACTGCCTATCGTATCACAATTCGCACACCCTTGCAATCTTTTAACCTCATTTTTTTACGGGCATTTAGTCCTCGTAGGGAATCAACGCCGAATGCGCGTGTGGCATTCGGCGAGGTAGAACGGGTAATAATAGAGGGATTTCGCTTAAAGAACAACACATCCGCTTTCGATGCGATACCTGTAAAAAAGAGACAGAGTGAAACCCAACACTCCCCGCTGACGCTTGCAAACCTATTGACCTACAAAGTTGGGTTTCGCTACATTTTTGACGGTATATGTCGGTGTATTGTATGGAGATGGGCTTGGGTGTCGGCATTACCTTTGTTAATTCGCTCTACCCAACCTACGGGACTACACACTAAATTGACACCTACCGGGCTTGGGGTCTAAAATTGGACGAAAAAACCGAAAACTAAATAACTCTGCTCATTTTTTCGGAGGGAACTCCGATGTCCAACCCTTCACCTATACCACAAGGGTAGAAGGGAAGAAAGGACAGCAAAAAGGCGAGGTGTTTTTCCTAAAGACCTCGCCAGTGGATTGAAAATCGTTGGATGCGGCAAAAAACCGCGCTTCATTTATAACAGGACTTACGCAATTGTGGTTTCCGTAGCAGGTCCTGTGAGATGGAAACTCTCACAAAACTACAGACGTTCTTCTAACACAAACTCGAAAGTTTGTGCTGCGAAGAGACACAAACTATAAAGTCAGATGAGGAGACTGCGTAAATCGTATATAAAATATATCCTAAAACAACAGGGATGTTAGAAAGGAATTTCACGTCTTTCAGCTTTCGTGAATGAAGACTGATTAAGAACAACAATAGGTATGATATTCTTCTGTGCCCTGTTTTTTGTGTATATGCATATCTGGCATGTCGCCGTTTCACCGCGCCGTAATCCGCTCTGAAACTGCTTTTTGCGTCGCGACCATCGTACTCCGCAGCGCGTGGAAATAGTTTCTTTCGGCTCTCCTTATCCGCTGCCTATCGCCTTCAGTGCGTGCAGCTACGAGGGTTTTCCAGTTTAACGCCAGCATGCGATTCGATTTTGTTAGGACTTTCCAATACGCTTCTGAAGTCATCGTGCTTCTCCTTAAACTATTGAGGGTTTGCCGCGATTAACACACGGAGCATTAAGAGTTTTCCCAAACGACGCTTCCAGTACGATCTGCTTCTCTAAAAATAAAAACGTTAGCCTGTAAGTTTCGGTTTCAAATATTCACTTGTGGGATTGATCTCTCGAATCCCTTACTGACTGCCGACGGCTGATCGCTGACTGCCATTTCCTAACGAATCCGATACCGTTCAACGGCATCCATGTCAAGACTGATACCCAGTCCCGGTGCATCCGATAGGTTAATTGCGCCGTTTGAAAGATCCATACTTCCGCCAGAAAGATCGTCAACACGGATATGTGGGAGTTCGTCGATCGGCATTGTGCAGTTCGGCAACGTACATGCGATGTGTGCAGCGAAGGTTGAAGCGACAGATGAACCGAAGGCGAAGATCTGCACCCAAATCGGTAAGTCAGCCGCTTCGGCGACAGCGGCACTTTTACGGAGTCCGGCGACATTTCCACCCATGTTGACGGCGTCCACCGCACCCGCAAGGATATTCTCTAAAATCCCCGGCGGTGCGCCTAAATGTCGGGCGACTGGGACCTCCACCACTTCCCGCATCTGACGATACCAAGACAAATCTTCAAATCGGATCGGGTCTTCATAGACTTCAATGTTGTACGGGAGCAGCTCTTCGGCAAGTCGGAGTCCGGTTTCCAAATCTCCGAATTCTGTGTTTGGGTCGACGCGGATCTCGAAATCGGGGCCGCATGCTTCTTTAATTAAGCGCGCCGTTTCGACGATATTCGCCTTCCGAGCCTTGAGTTTATGCACCCGAAACCCCATGTCCGCGGCGCGTTCTGCTTCTGCCGCTGTCGCTTCCGCTGGCATCGGTGGCGACCAGTAGGCGAGTTCAACGCTATCCCTATATTTTTCACCGATTAACTTGTATGCAGGTACCCCTAACGCCTGTCCTGCTAAGTCGTAAAAAGCGCACTGGAAAACAAACGATTCGGAGGCAAGATCAATATCCCAAATATTTTTACCGACGTATTTTTCGGCAATCTGGTCGGCTTGGTCAATAATATCGCTGTTCAGGGAATTGCTCTCACCCAGTCCTGTCAGCCCTTCATCTGTATGTACCCAAATCAAGGTGGTCGGGTACTCCATGCCCCGGTGCTCCTGTATCGCAGGAATGAAAGGGATGGAGATGGTCCGGTATTCAAAGCCTGTGATTTTCATCGGT
>CAZGAW010000130.1:0-13822 GCA_964523645.1 uncultured bacterium
TATAATGAGCGTATGGAGGCGTGAATCATGAAAAAACTTAAGGAGATTTCAGAACAGATTCGAGTGAATATAAGCCAATTTCTGGAGACGGTAGAGGGTGGCGAGCCGCTTTTTGATAAAGCCATCGCTGATATGAAAGAGCGAATGGATGAGGCAAAAGAACTGGTAGCAATAGCGATCGTGGAAAAAATTAGACTTGAACGCGCCTATCAAGAGGCTATTGATACAGCGAAGATGTGGGGTCAAAAAGCAGACACTGCTTTGCAGAATAAAGATGTAGCACGGGCAAGCGAAGCACGACAACGTAAGCGACAACAGCTGGACCTTGCTGATGGCTATAAACGTCAAATTATCGATCAGAAAGCGGTCGTAGCATCCCTGAAAAAAGCACTCCATGAATTCTATCAGCAATTCCAAAACGCAGCAGTACACGCTGAAACTTTATCCCACCGTCAGAAACGAGCAGAAACACGTGCTGAACTCTATAAATTAGTTGCTGTGGCGGAAAATGCGCTCTTCGCTATTTTCGAGCAGGCTGAACGAAAATTGAAAGTGATGGAAGAAAAAGCAGAAGTTTGGGAGAACCGAAATCGGGACGATGCCACTGAAGTGAAAAAAAATACAGGCAGGTTCAATCTCGACGAAGCCCTCGCAGAACTTAAAAGTGATGTCTTGGACAGGCGTGAAAAATGATTAAAACCTTAAGTTTAACGAAATATTTCGGTAAATTGTGTGCTGTAGATGCGCTGACACTTGAAGTCGATGCTGGTGAAATATTTGGATTTCTCGGACCGAATGGGGCAGGAAAGACGACAACAATCAATATGCTGACAGGCTTACTCCGTCCAACATCTGGTACCGCAATGCTTGGTGGTTATGACATTCAGCAGCAAAGTTTACAGGCGAAAGCAATTCTCGGACTGATGCCGGATACACCGCAGCTTTATGAAGCCTTGAGCGGTAGACAGTTTGTTCGTATGATAGCCGATTTATATGAAGTGCCGCCGGAGCAAGCGGAAAGTGAGATGGGTACCCTACTTGAGCAACTTGAACTTACGGATGCTGCTGACGATCAGATTAAGGGGTATTCTTACGGCATGCAGAAGAAAATCCTACTCATCTCGGTTCTTGTGCATCACCCACGAATTCTTTTTCTTGATGAACCTACCAGCGGTTTAGATCCGAGGAGTGCACGCACTGTCAGGGAAATCTTGCGCGAACGCTGTGAACGCGGTTCTACCGTGTTTATGACAACACACATCCTTGAAATTGCTGAGCGTATTTGTGATCGAGTCGGTATTATCAGTAAGGGGCAACTTATTGCTGTGGGAACCGTTGCGGAATTACAGCAGAGGAAGCAGGAATACCACGGGCGACCCACCGATATCGGTCAGGATCAGATAGAGACACTTGAGGATATTTTTCTTGATCTTACGGCGGATGCCTGAAATGGAGTTTTGGCGACAGATGCAACTTCAATCAAAATTGTAGATGTTACTATAAAAAATGTTAAGAAATGTAACGATTCTGCTAAAAGCGGATTTGCAAGGGTGGTTAAATGGTCTTCGGCACAGTGGAGCGGCGTGGCGAAAAGCCGCTTTAAAGGGCATTGGTTACCTTGTCTTCATCGTTGCACTATCGCTATTAGGTAACTCCCTTTTCACGCATTTGCGCCTCACTGAAGCAGAACCCACGCTTATGCTGAGCGTGATTAATGGGTTTATAATTTTCGGGATTATCGTCGTTGCCAAGGAATTGATGGAGAGTTCGCTGAAGAATTTATACGAGGCATCGGACACCGCACTGTTACACGCTGCACCAATTCAACCGGTCGCAATTTTCGGATATAAGTTTATTCATCTTACCCTCACGCGGTTTCTAAGTATCCTCTGTTTTTTGGGGCCCCCATGGGTAGCATTCGGTCTGATATTTGAACTGCCGTGGCATTTTTACGCGATACTATTTCCAGTATGCTTATGTCTTCTATTAATGATTGCAAGTTATGTTGCCATCAGTGTAATGTTGATTGCGCGTTTCTTTTCATCAGGATGGCTCCTTGCGTCTCTTAAGGTGATCGGCACTGCAATCAGCGTAATGGTGGGTTTTCTGTTATCGCTAACACTATTTTCCGAGTTTGAACCGACCCACATAAAACAGTTGTTGCTCAATTGGGCTTCCGAGAGAACGGCGGATACGACTACCTCATGGTATCCACATGAGTGGATTGGGAAACTTCTGTTGAGTTGGATAGATGAATCCTCAATAGGTGTTCGGCTGAGATGGGCACTGGGCGGTCTCGGCGGAAGTCTTGCTGTTGCTGGAATAGCAGTGCTCGTTGCGCAGTTGGTTTATCGACGCGGCTGGGAAAATATTCGGCAGTTAAAATCTAAGCGCAGATCCGTGCGAAGGAGTAATGGTCCTAAGGCATCCTATCTGGAACGTGTGCAGCTGGCACTTGGACGCGGCAAAATACAATCTATGATGCTAAAGGACTTTTTTATCTTCGTAAGGCACAGTGGACGGTTTATTGCCATCGTGATGCTCACACTTTTTTTGCTGGTTCACATTGCTATCTTACTCGTACATGGAGATGGCGCGGATACGAACGCTGGGTTAATTCTTACTGTGCAGATCGTCCTTTATAGTATGCTTATTACCTTTGGTATCAGTTGTAACGGTCTTCGGGATGAAGCGAAAACATGGTGGATGCTGAAAGCTGCACCTGTTACGCCGCAGTTAGTGTTCACAAGTAAATTTTTGACTGCGCTGCTTTGTGCACTGGTTTATGCCGAATTCTGGTCTCTGTTCGCTGTTTGTTTACTCCGAATTTCAGGAAATGCTATGATACCGGTGATGCTAACGCCTATTTTAACACTTCCATCAGCATGTGCGATGAATACAGCAGTTGGAACCTTGCCGTGGATGGCGGAATTGACGCATCAGCCGAAACCGGTCTTGCGAGTTCTAACGTTCACGGTGACACTTATCATTGATATGCTACTTGTGCTGGCACCAGTAATAGCGTGGTATACGGAAAGTTTCATTGTATTTATCGGGTTGATGGTCTTCCTGATAGGTGTGCTCGCGATGTCTTATAGATGGGGCGTAGGAAACCTCCGTAGATTATTGGTTGCGCAACAGTAAAGCGGTCGTGCTATCTAGCCGCCGCTGGTGAGGTTTGTAACCTCGCTTCTTAGTGCCAAAGTAATTGTAGACTTTACTATATTACTAAGTTTTGCTGTCGAGGTGTTTGCTTGGGTATTTCGCGCCCAGGAAAGAAAGGAAAATGTTGATAGAATATGAAGGCATAATACCAAATGTGCATCCCTCTGTTTTCGTTGCTCCAGGAGCAATGATTATTGGCGATGTAACGATTGGTGAAGAATCGAGCATCTGGTTTAACAGCGTGCTCCGTGGGGATTTAGAACCCATCCGAATCGGGTGTCGTACCAACGTCCAGGACGGTGCGGTAATACACATGGACAAAGAGATACCGTGTCTTATCGGAGATGATGTTACGATCGGACACGGCGCAATCCTCCATAGCTGCACGATCGGTGATGGTGCGCTAATCGGCATGGGAGCGATTCTCTTAACAGGTTCTGTAATTGGCGAAAATGCCGTTGTCGCAGCCGGCACGCTTGTCCGGGAAGGACAGGAAATCCCGCCGGGTGCTGTCGCAATGGGAGTGCCAGCAAAAGTACGACGGGAGGCGACCGAGGCAGAACTTGAACGCGTTCGACGTGGTAAAGACGATTACGTCTTACGTGGCAAACTGATGCAAAATCTTTAAACGATTCAATATGCGCTGCTGCGTCCGTTGTCCTTGCAGATTTTGAATCTTTAAGAAACCTTTCATAACCTAAAATGGGTTCTTTACTAATTTTAGATCGTTGCCGACAACGGAGGCAACGCCCAGGAGCAATCGTTAGAAAAATGGCAAAACGAACGTGTTTAATGATTGGTGGCAGTGGTATGGCTGGTGGCTGGATTAACAATTTCACGAGTAATTTCAGCGACCGGATCGAAATCGTCGGCTTAGCCGATGTGAATACAGAGGTACTCACAGCACAAGGTGAAGCATTGGGGCTTGGCACCTCACAACTCTTCACGGACTTTAACGAGGCGTGTGCAACCGTTAAGGCAGACTTCTGTGGCATTGCAGTCCCACCGCAATTCCATAGTCCTGCCGCGATTGCTGCTATGGAAAATGGGATGCCTGTTATCTGTGAAAAACCGATTGCGGACACCTTAGACGCAGCGAAAGCGATGGTGCGCACCGCCCAAAAAACAGGATTGCCGTGTGCAATTATCCAAAATTATCGTTATGCAGACAATAAACAGGAATTAATTCGCATCCGCGATGAAGGCAGATTGGGACGGCTGCAACACATTGTAGGACGATACGCGTGTGATTATCGGCGTTATCTCTCATGGGGCAGGGCATGGCGGCATGATATGGATTTCGGACTCCTTTTTGAAGGCTCCGTCCATCACTTAGACATGCTCCGCTTCCTCTCAGGGGGCGATTGTGAAACTTTGATCGGGTTTGGATGGAATCCGGAATGGTCGAGTTTCAAACATTACTCCAGCGGCTTCTATATGATGCGGATGGATAACGGTGTCCATACCTCTTATGAAGGCAACAGTTCATCAGCCGGTATTGTCAATTGTTGGAACCATGAACACTATCGTGCCGAATTTGAAGAAGGTGCCGTGGAAATCGCCGGTGGCAACCAGATGACAATCCACCGTGTCGGTGGGGAAACCGAAGTCTATGAAGCACCAGCAATCCCCTATCAAGCACATCAACACCTGTTTGATGAATTCCTGAATTGGCTTGATGGTGATGAGCCGTCTGATACGCGGGTTGAGGACAATATCAAAAGTTTCGTACTTGTTATCGCTGCGATGGAGACAACCCTTGATGGGCAACCCAAACAGATCGCTGATTACCTGGGCGACTTGGAACTTTAAGGGCTACGCATCCGCATGAGCCTGTGTATGGAATGGGTACTCGCTGTGTTCAATTTGAATCCTGAAATACCACACGTCCTTGAAGATATTCCCGAATCCGAACAACGCGCCCTGCTTGAGAAGGCAGCAACGTGGATTGTACGGCGAGGTTTGACCGCGCCAGCAATCCTCTTTTTAGAGACCGGCAAGCCGCTTAACTTTTTAGGGAGCCAACTTCTAATCGCGTTTAGTCCGTTTATTCAGGCGATTTTCAAAGGGGAGGAGTACCATAAATTCGCACTTATTTTGGAGAAAGATGCGAATGTTGAGTTGCTGATTGAACTAATTGAGGCACACACATGATTCCGTTACCAACAAAATAGGGGTTGGTTTTCCATCAGTTAAATCGCGTAAGCCCAAGCATCGCGCCGAGCTGGATATACGGAGAAGATTGCTCCTATAAAATCAGCCTTATCGAACCGCAAGGAAAGTTAAAAAAATGGCAGTTGAATTAAGAATGCTTCAGATGGATCAAACGATGACCAAAGGGAAGATCGGGAAATGGTTGGTGAATGAAGGTGATACCATTACACAAGGACAACCTTTGTTGGAGATTGAAACCGATAAGGTCGTCCATGAACAAGAATCCCCTGTTGATGGTGTTATCGCGCAATTGTTTGCTGAAGAAGGTACGGATGTTCCCGTCAATGCCCTGTTAGCGATTATTGGCGCACCCGGAGAGGAAGTAGCGCGCGTTGAAGTAGACACTATGCCCGAAGAGGTTGAAGCGGACACTGCACCAGACCCGCAAGCGTCGGTACAACCCGCACAACCACAGGCAACGCCATCAACGACGACCGTGGCACCAAAAGCCTCCCCAGCAGCACGCCAACTTGCCGAGAAACTCGCGATTGATTTGACGGAAATTAAAGCCTCTGGACCCGGCGGACGTATCCTTGAAAGCGATGTCCAACGATATATTGATTTGAGAGGACCGATGCCAACTGAAACAACGCGCCTTAAGGCATCACCCCTTGCTCGGCGATTGGCGAAGGAACATGGCGTTGACTTGAGTTCTCTTGCCGGTTCTGGTCCCGATGGCAGAATTGTCCGTGACGATGTATTACAGGCGAGCGCAACCGTTGCTGAGACCCCTGTCGCGGAAACTCCCGCACTTCAACAGGCGACAGAAGTTATTCCGATGGCGGGCATCCGTGAAATTATCGCAGAGCGGATGACCATGAGCCTGCAAACCAATGCCAGCGTCACGCTCCACACAGAAGTTGACGCGACAGGTTTCGTCGAATTGCGGGGGATGATCAACGATAAGCTGCAGGCGAAAGAGGTCAACCTCACCTACACCGACCTGCTCGTTAAAGTCGTAGCAAACGCTTTACGGGAACACCCACGACTCAATGCAACACTCACGGATGAAGGGATTCACCTATTGCCGGAAATTAACATCGGTGTAGCGGTCGCACTGGAAGATGGTTTGGTGGTACCGGTAATCCGGAATGCCGACAAGGAGCGGTTATCGGGGATCTCTGAGCAGGTGCGAGACTTCGCGGAACGGGCACGCAGTAATCAATTGACACCCAGCGAACTCCAAGGCGGCACCTTTACGATTACGAATCTCGGAAACTTCGGGATTGACGCGTTCACACCCATTATCAACCCACCGGAGTGTGCTATTCTTGGGGTAGGACGGATTCTGAAGAAACCGGTTGTTCACGAGGATGAGATTGTTGCCCGTAGCATGCTGACCCTGAGCTTAACATTTGACCATCGTGTAGTAGACGGCGCACCCGCAGCACAGTTCCTGCAAACGATTTCTGACTATATTCAAGATCCGTATCTGTTGTTAGTGTAGTGTCTACCAGCGTTCTGTCTTTAGGGATTCTACTTCATCAAAATGTGAATCGCGCGTGACGAGAATTAGGCCGCGTTGCATAGCAATTGCTGCAATCCAAATATCATTGTCTGGAATGAGACGGCCCTTCCGACGCAACTCGTCTTTGATGATTCCGTACCATTGTGCTGTCTCTAAATCACAAGGAAAGAAAGCATTTTGTTGCACGAACCTGTTAATTCTGTGGAGGTTCTCTGAGACTTTGTCAGATTTTTGTGCGCCATAGCGAAGTTCACCGATTATAGGTGGAGCCGATGCTACAACTGCGACCTCTCTCACTTTTTCTTGTACCCTTACTTCTTCGGAAAACAGAGCAATAACGATATTCGTGTCAAGCAGATATTTACCATTCTGATTCATCAATCTGCTCACACCCTTCCTCAATTGCTTGTTTCATTATTTCTAAATCTTCCTTTGAAATCGTACCAGCGAATTGAAGCAGATTTTTTCCCGGGTAACGTTTTGACAGTTCGCCCGAAAGTTCTAACGCAAAATCCAAAACCTGTTTCTGTTGCAGGGGTGTCAGTTTTTCTATCTGTTCCAAAAGTTCCTGCTTTAAATTTTCCATCGTGTTGCCTCCTTTTTTCAGTAGGGGATGGTGTTTCTGTGCCTACCAATCTCTTGAAAGATTTTATCACAGGTCGTATAAGAAAATCAACGCTTTTCAATCTGCCGACTGGAACATTTACACTGAACTATCAAGATATACCGCCCCTAAGTTTCTACCTTCCAATTCCAGCTTTCTCAAACATCAAATCCAGATACGATTTCTGATCTTTAAAAGGGCTGATGGAACCGTCTTCTGTTGTTTCGTGCCAGTTTAATCGGAGGATATTATACGCCAACATATTTTCTTCCACCCACTCAACGCTTTGATCTTCCCCTAACTTAGAACTATCCCTCAGTAGTAGGAATGAATGAAGGCGGAATGTTCGAGTCTGTTCAACCTCTAACTGCTTTTCAAGGGTGAAAAGTGTCTTATCCTCTGATTTTCGAGCGAGTTTAACCTTCGGATGGTGCTGATAATCAAGCGTCCTGTCGTCGATAATACCACGCTGTCCCTTTGGATCGATAAAGAGAATGTGTGTTATTTCCTGTTGTAGATCAAGCACCCATAACACAAAATCAGGGTAGTAACTTCCCGCCTCGCTTTCCAAATAGATACCGATCTTCTGCACATTCCGCATCAGATAGAATTCATATCTTTCATTTCGTTGGTAATGTAGTTTTATGTACTCTGTCAGGTTTTCGACAAATTTCTTTTCGCCTGCGTTTAGTCTATCCGGTGATACTTTAACATCTCGATGCTCATTTTCTACTTCTTCCTGCGGACGCATAAGGGGTAGGTAAATGTGTTGATGTCCTCGGGGCAAGTGTAGTTGCAATTTGTTTTTCAGTTGTAAGTGCGGGTTTTTCTGAAGTGCGTCTGCTTCTGCGTTTTCAACCTGCTCGAAAAAAGCGTCTAAGGCATCTCGCGTCGAGAATTCTTTGGTCACCGTGTACTCGTAGATAAAATCTTCCCGTTCTAACGGTTTGTAAACATAGTTTGCACGATTGATATGAGCAGTGATACGTCTTTTCAGTTTGTTGGTAACATCAATGATAACTTGGCGATTAAGCCGATCTGTCCACACAATTGGGTCTTGATTCTGTTCCTCATAACGAATTTCCTTGACGAGCGATAGAAAATCACTAATAGTCGGTTCACGATTTTCTTTGCTATAAAGTTGCAGTTGGTTTTTCTCCGATTCACGATGAATAACGGCGGCAAGTTTTGCCCTGTTCAGATAACAAGAATATTTTTCATTATTTTCCCGCAGATTTTCGAGAATATTTAGGGCACTTTTCCTCTTATCCGTCCGATAATCTAATGTCATCTCCGATCGCTTGTTGATAGCACCGGATCTTTCGGTACCATTATCAAGGTAAGTATAATGCATTTCGCTACTGTCAAACGTTACCTGTTTTATACCGCTATTGCCTGTGTTGTTCTGCTTAAAGATAGGCAATTTGTGATAATAATCCTCAAAGCGGATTGATGTGTTACCGTCTACTTCAAAAAGCATCGGGTTTACCTGAATCTTAAAGACATGTTGAAGTGGGACACCCCCTGCGTGAACTTCTTCAAGAAACCGCTTAAGGTAAGTTTGACGCAAACTAAAAATAGTTAACGTTTCCAACCGTCGAATATCATCTTCTCTATTCTCTTCCGATAGACGGTCGTAGTCTGGATTATGATCGATATATCGCCGTTTTCCATTGCCCCCCTTACCTCGTAGCCGCACACCACGTCCAAAAATCTGTATAATCAGGTTACCTTTGGAAGTTCCTAAGTTAATCAAATCGATTACAGAGAGGCGATAAGAATTCCATCCTTCTGCAAACTTACGACTTCCAATAAGTACGTTTATCGGGCTGGTTTCGTTGTCGAGGTTTTCAAAGTGGAGGTTTGGATCGGCGATTGATTCAGAGCGTGTTTCAATGCGAGAATTTTCGATACTATTATAGAAGCCTGCACCATCTCCAACATTAATCATGCCCCATTTTTCACCTTCGCCATAAGAGAGGAGTAGTTCACTGTTATTATCGGGATTACGGGTAACAACAAGCGGACCGATAACGTCTCCCCCAAAAATCGATCTGAACTTCTGGCGTTCTGTCTCACTCAGTGCCGCAAGGTAATCGAGAACTTTCTGGATGTCAGAGACCTCATCGTTTTTGCCTTCTTCTTTCGGATTTTCGACCGTATGCCCCATAAACGCCATTAAAGGACGATGTGAAGTCAGATCGGTATCGTATTGTTGGTCATTCTGTACTCTTTTGAACGTTTGTAACTTTTTCTCCATCACACAGAGACACTCGTCTAAGTTGTCTTTAATTTCTTCGTCAGATTCAGCAGCCACTTCGTCTGCAGCAATCGGTTTGAAATAATGGTCTTTACCGTATCCGTCGCCATAAAAACGGGCGTAATCGTATCGGTAGATGATTGCATTATCATATTCGGGCTCCAGTTCTTTAGCGAGGTTGTGGAAGGTAGCGGAATACTCAAAGAGGAAGGAGTTTCCTACATTAAGACGGTTCCGAAGTTCTCTGAATTTACCAGATTGCTGGCTTGTCAAGCCGATGTGTGCTTCGTCTACTAAAATTAGCCGCCGAACTTCTCCGCTATCTGGTAGTTGGAAATAGTCATCTTCTTTTTGTAAAAGTCCTTGTGTCGTGTCAATTGTGAGTTCAACCCGATTATTATAGGTTTCATTGAGTTTACGAATGTAGGGTTCTAACTCGCGTTCATGCTGCTTAATCAGATTTGCCAAGGGTGTTGTTAGGAAAATTTGCAAACGCGCATTATCATCTTTACAGAAATGATGTAGGTATTGTAGGATGTTGAGATGCATAATGTGGGTTTTCCCACTGCCTGTCGCCATCCAATACGCCAACATCCGTTGGTCTTCTTGTTCACTGCTTGTGTCAAACCCTCCTGCCTGTTGTTGATCGGCAAAAAAGCATTCGGTAAAAAGGAGTGCCAACACCTGATAGTAACGGAGTTTAAAAGTCTGCCCTGTTAGATAATTGTAATCTTCTAAGAAATTCTGAATCCGATCTAACGGTTCAACAGGCAGTTGCAACACTTGTTCAGGGTCATACAACTGAATTATTTCCTTTATCCCGTCATTTCGGATGTCAATTCCGTTTTCGGTTAGGATTTTTGTTTCGTAATCTTGATAAAGTGCCATTTTTGTCTTTAGTCCGATAGGGTTTATTTGCTTGAGTATTTCTTCAATATGTTTATAGAAATGCGTTCGCTGAAATCTACTATAACGTGAGTTTGATAAAAGCACATTGTATCGCAAACTTTCTAGTTTGCGATACAAGAGGCAAAAGGTAGTCCTTGGAACAAAATGACTCTTACCGAACTTATATCATTTATTATCAAACTGACGTTGCTATAAATTTTCCGAAAAGAACTGTGGTATCGCCCGCGATATGTTCTTCAAGGAGCATTCGGAGTTCTTCCAAAACGAGCAAAATATCTTCTTGGTCTTCTGTCTTATCAGAATAGAGAAGTTGTGCGGCATCTGAAACTTTACCGCGAAGGAAAGACGAACGGATTCGATTGCGTCTCGCAGCGACAAAATTTTTGACAAACTGCCGCCGGCGTGCATCGACTCCCAATAAAGGCTTTGTCTCTGCTTCTTCGGCGCGTTGCACCTGAGGCTCAAGTTCTGTCAAAAACAAACGAAGTACTTCTTTCGCCTCAGGTATCTGTTTTGCTCTATTCATATCGGGATGTCCTGCCGTTTCCAATTTAATGTGAATCGACAAGGTATTGATAGCAAAGAGAAGTTTTTGATTTTCGTGAAAACTTTGGACAGCCCGCTCCTTTGGTTTCATGGGTTTCGCTCCTGCTGTTATGCTTCTGTAGTATCCCACACCGCACCTGAATCAAAATCCGGTGTTGAGATAAGATGAACCTGTCGCAGTTGCGAATTGTCAAGCAACGCTTGCTGATTGGCATCGCAGTTAACATCTAACTGCGTGACACCTGCTAACCGTTCATCTGCGAGAATCTCCAACAACTGGGGTGTATCGTCTATATCTTCAGGTATGTTGCGGAACACAACCAATCGCGTGCCACTCTGAACAACTCGGTATACCTGATTATTTAAATCAAAACGCAGCCGCCGCTGAATTGGAAATCCCTTAAGATAACAGTAGGTTTCCAAGACATCTACATTGTCTTTTCTGCTATCCTTGCCGTAAGTGATACGATTAGAAAATGGAGAACGCATATCCATCGTGAGTCGAATCTGCTGTTCCTCGGGGCGATAGAGATATTTAATGGGAATATGAATATTATCCAAAGTGCCAATATACTTATTATTTGTAAAGTGGGGGGGGGTAGATGTGATGTTGTTAAGCACGTCCTCATACTGTTCTAACCGTTGATACTTGACAATGCCGACGGTGCCATCAATCTTCTTTTTTGCATCCGGTTTACCAGCTTTCCAATTCTGTGAGAACATGATGCGGCGAATTCGTTCCTTCAAAGTGCTATCAAAATAATCACCCATCTCAACAAGAATAAATTTTCGGTTGCCTTTATCAGCTTTGTTGAGGTTGAGTATCGCGTGCCCTGTCGTGCCACTGCCGGCAAAAAAGTCGAGTGTAATTCCTTTGCTCTCTGTTGTAACTGCCCAGACCAGACTCTCATATAAACCAACGGGGTGACAGAAAGGAAAATCCAATCCCAAAGCCTCTATCTGCGGTTTACCTTTTTCACCAGAAGATATGAGCGATGATAATTCAACAATGATATAGTCTTTAAGATAGTTTTTTTGTCGTGGTTGAGTTTTTTCATCGGGTCCCCAATCAATGAGATTCCTTGCTAACAGATCTTGCATAAACTCAGGTGAATTTCCCCACCCGTTTCTCGGAATCGGACAAGGTTTTTGAGTGATTGGATGAATTAAAGGCTCGAAGTACTTGGGATCGGTCCGGAGTTCTGGAGCGCCCATATGAATAGTTTGAAAAACTAATCCCTCCTCATCTATTTTCGAGAAGGCCTTGTCTCCTTTACTGAATTCAGGATTTTTCTTGAGCCAATCTTTAAATTCCTTATAACACTCTGGAGTAGGACCTCCATGCTTTTTTACCAATACAGATACTTTCTGGAGAATTGCTTCTCGATTGTGACTGTAATATTGAAGTTTTATATTTCCTTTAGAATGACATACCACGTACTCGTGCTGGGTTGCTATTCGGTTTGCTCCACTAACTGGGTTCCTTTTATCCCAAACAATTGTCCCCTGGTTCTTCATGGACAGAACGTTGAAAACCTGAAAGAGGTTTTCATATTCATGTTCGTCAATATGACAAAGGACGCAGCTATTGGGTGCCATCAACTGCTCAGCAAGGGATAGCCGATTTTCCATCATCGTTAGCCAACTGGAATGTTGATAGTTGTTTTTGTAGAGGAAACCGCTCGTATTGGTATTATAGGGCGGATCAATATGGACACATCTTATGGATCCTCGGTATTTCTCCATCAGTAAATCCAACGCTTGAAAGTTTTCACTGTTCAGTAACACACCATTAATCTGATCTTCTAAGTCAGGAAATAGAGATAGGATTTCATCAAGAAAGCGTTCATCAAAATACTGTGTATCTAATGGCAGCGTTGGATATAACCCCTCAATCAATGGCAATTGCTCCGTGATGTCAATATTGAAGGTTTCACGCCAGTTGGCAAGTTGTACCTCATTTTCCAGAATTTGAGAGATGAGTGACTCACGTTGGGCAGTGTTATCTTTTGTTACCTCTGAGATTTTACCTACGGAGATGAGGTAGTCAGTAGAGATAACTTTTTTCTTCATAAGAAACAACTGCTTCTGGAACGTTTCCACAGTAACGAGCAGCGCAATCACCGCGTCAGTGACTTTGCGGAATGCTGTTGCGATGGCGAATGAAGGATTTTCAGGACTGGGGTTCAAAAGCGTGTCTAAATCCCCAAGGATAGTGTTCTGGATATAGCGACGTTGCTCGGTTTTCAGGAATCTATCCAAATCCTTGTGGATAAAATAGTCAGAATCCATGCCTACGAAGAAGGTGTTCAGGTTTTTGTCAAAGGTGTGGAACCGTAGGACTGTTGAACGTTTTTCAAGTACCGCTTGACGTTCTGCTTTGTTCTTACCAAGGTCCTTGAAGTCAGGATGGCTTGCTAACTTATCGGCATAACTTTCTAAGTTGATGTGCAATGTTTTGACGCCTTGTAATCTGCCATCGTTTACCTTGTCGTAAGTGTTCGCGAGTTCCTTGAAAATCGGTTTACCCAGTTCCGCACCCTTCTTGGGAGTTTCGTGGAGATAAAGGTCTACATTGTCCGTTTCACTGAAAATTTGCGTGCTCATCTCGCGGTAGATTTCTACTTTTGGCGTTGAAGTCTCCGCCAAATGAAGG
>CAZGAW010000131.1:0-11463 GCA_964523645.1 uncultured bacterium
ATTGATCTTGAAGGACTCGCAGACCTCTTTAAAGCGCATCCTGACGAGATCGCGTGTCTGATTATGGAACCCTCTGGGCACGACCTGCCGAAAGATAACTTCCTTGAAGAGGCAAAGAAGTTGGTGAATGCTAACGGCGCGTTGATGATTTTTGATGAAGTCAAAACGGGATTCCGCTACGCTTTGGGCGGTGCACAGGAATACTTCGGGGTCACACCGGACATGTCTGTTTTCGGAAAAGCACTCGCTAACGGTTTCGCGACTGCTGTCGTTGTGGGGAAAAAAGAGATTATGGACGAAGTCGGCGATGTCTGGGTAGCCGCGACCTTCCACGGAGAGGTCTCTCTTGTTGCCGCTGCAATGGCTACAATAGCAGAACTTGAGGCGAAAGACGGTGTGGCATTCATGTGGAAACAGGGACAGAAACTCCTCGATGGCTACAAGGAGATGGTAGCACGCCTCGGTATTGAGAACGCCCAGATTGGTGGTATCGGTCCGATGCCGTACTTCGGATTGAACACCGATAGCAGCGATGAACGCCAACAACGTTTCCATAAAACCTTCTATGAAGCGACCTTAGATGGTGGTTTGTACTTGCCGGAAGGACACATCTGGTTCATGTCAATGTCGCACACCGATGAAGACATTGCGAAGACGCTTACGGTTTCTGAAGATGCCCTCAAACGCGCCAAAACTGCATAGGATAGGAGAAAAAAAATGGCAAAAGTCATACATCACAGCGAACCCTTCATTGTTGATAAAAATCTCGGTTCTGCGCTCGACCTTGAAAACGCGCAACTCACTGCAACAACCTCTGACGGCACCCCGGTTGTCGCGCCGACGCAAGAGCAGAAATATCTTTTTGATATGCGGGGCTGGCTCTTAGTCCCCGGCGTACTATCGGGTGATGAACTTGCGGAGATGCAGGAATTCGGTCATCGACTCCGCCAGGATCCAGCGTCAATTCCAGACCATGAACGTTCTCCGCTTGGTGGTCCCCTGCAACGCTTATCGGATCATCCAAACGTCGTAGGATTTCTCAATGAGTTTCTCGCGCATCCGGCGCTATCTGGTCAGGAATGCTACGGGTTCCGCATGGAATCGTGTAGTCTGTTTTATCGTACTGTCGGTGATGGTAACTTTGGACCCCACAACGGAAATGGGATGCTCCGTTTTCCTGGAGACTCTCACCTCTATCGGTGCATCCCAGGCAAGGCACACAGCGGGTTAACCCGTGTTGTTTGGGAACTGAATCCGGTGAAATACAGACAAGGTGGCACGCTATTTATTACAGCAAGCCATAAGGCAGTCTACACAGCACCGGACACAATTCAGAGTCCAGAGTCCCCTATCTGGGATACGTACGAGTGTCCTGCTGGCTCTCTGCTGTTTTTCACGGAGGCACTGACGCATAGCACCCATCAATGGACGAATGCAGACAACGATCGGCTGGCTATTTTCAGTTGTTACAACACAGTGAATAGCAAATGGCACGACTGGGATCCGCACCCGAAACTGTTAGCGGAAATGCCTGCGAAACGGCAGACGCTCTTCCGTCCAGTTCGAGCGGCGAATAATTTGATTGGGGAGACTTACCGGCACTGATAGCGATTGGCAATTGGTAAAAAGATGTTCGTGGCATGTCCACAATACGCGACTGCGACACATCAACGATTTTCATCAGTTAATTCGGATGAACTTCTATGAAGCGGTTTGTTTTGTTCTCCGATACCTGAAATACGTCCACGCCCCAGATGCGATTAGAATTACAACGACAACAGCGAGACCGATATTGAAAAGATAACGCGAGCGATTGAGTTGCCAGAGGCGTTGGCTCGCCAGTTTCGCAGCGGGTGTTCCCTTTCGCGCCTTCGCTTTTAACTCTTGCCAATACCTTTTTGCGAGGTCCAGTTGCCCGTGCTGTTCGGCGAGTTTCGCCGTAACAATCAGCGTGTTAACGTCGTGAACGTCTTGTTTGTCGAGCGCATCCGCGAAAGAACTAAGCAGTAAAACCGTTAACTCTGGGGACATCTGCGGGAAATCCGTGGTCCCTTCAATCCCGTTCTGGAAAGCGATAATCGCGCCTTGATGGTCGTTCTGATCAAAAGCGATCTGTGAGATTTCAAACCACGTCCGTTTAACAAGTTGAATAGCGTGTTCTATATCGGTATAGCCATCAAACGTAAAAGTAACGGCCTCATAATTGAGGTCGCCCCGTTTTGCGTGAATCGTGTAAGTTTCACCGAGTGTGAGTGAACCCGAATCCTTCCAGTCGTCAAATCGGTAGACGCCATCTGCTTCGAGCGTCTGCTGATGTGTTGTTCCACCAATCCAAACGATTGTCCCAGCGACCGATTGCCCGTCCACGCCTACGACAGTGCCATGTACAGCAATAGGCTGAAGCACCCATCCCATGCGAACAGATTCGCCGAGCACCAATTGCAATTCGGCAGTTTTTGGGAGCGGGATGTGATAACCAGGCTT
Organism: uncultured bacterium; assembly: GCA_964523645.1. GTDB lineage: Bacteria > Poribacteria > WGA-4E > WGA-4E > WGA-3G > WGA-3G. The sequence continues at coordinate 2,485 of CAZGAW010000131.1, forward strand.
CTTAACTGACACCGTGGAAGTGCCTTGTTGCAAGTTCTCCGTGACGAGTGCCGGTGTAGTTCCAACATCTACATCGTTAATAGAAATTTGCGCACCATCTGGGAAGGTTTCAATTTTAATCGCAGGGCTGAGTTTGAGGAGTGCTGCCTCAACATCACCCGTTGGTGCAAGCACACCGTTAGGGATGACCTCATCTGTCCGGAACAATTCAAACGCCTCAATGATACTGATCTGCCTGTTCTCATTCGTATCGGTTGTGTCTGCATCGAGTGCGTCGTTGAGTACCCGAAGGGCTCTCGTAGCATCCGCTTGTGATGCCAATTGAATCACGTTTAGGGCAGCGCTTCCGAGGATCTCACGGTTGGCATAGTAAGTGTTTAAGTCTGTATCATCACTATAGCCATCAAGCACAACAATTACGCGACCGCTGAAAGACTCCCGAAACCACTGATTAAGCACTGCATCTTGAATGGTTTGCGGATCACCTGGGATTAGCAGATGCATGGCATTCGGGCGTCTGTGCTTGATAACCATACCGTGGTATAAAAAGATTAACGTTGCATCCGGCTGTGCTTGCTGCCCGACTTCTTGCAGCGAAGCGTAAATCTCTTGTGTGGTAACAACATCGCCTTCAAGACGATGAATCTGCTCACTCGGCACCTTTCCATGCGTTGTTAGGAGCTCAGTCAGCGAATTCAGCTGTTCATGTGCGCGAGCATCCGGGGATGCATCCACAATCAACCAGTGCACACCAGAATCGACCGAAAACACCGGTGCTGATACGGTCATAACGAGTGCGACCGAGATAGACATAAGGATGAAAATAGTGTTGGGTTTTAGCATAAGTTCTGTCCGTAAGTTGCGTTTGGAATTCGTTTAATAGATTAGTTTAGCAAAAATCGTGAGCGACTTCAAGAAAAAAGAACCACATTAGATATTAAAATGTCTAAACGTTTAGCGGAAAACTGCGTCAAAAGATTATAGATTAAGGTTTCTTGGTGCAGCTTGCAAGTTTCTAAAATTTACTGTTAAAAGTTAGTTAAAAGTTAAGCGTCTGTATAGGATTAAGGAGTTGTTAATGATTCACGGGAAAACTAAACTCACTGTTTTGTCAAAGCTCGCGGGTCCTCAAAACCCACTACTAAAAATCATCTTAATTGCTCAATTTGCAGTGGTTCTCTGTGTAGGCGCGCAAGAACCGGGAGGTGAAATTGATTTATCACAACCCCTGACCCTTGAGCAGTGTACTCAAATAGGTTTGGAAAGAGCGACAAGTATGCGAAATGCGCGCTTGAACCTTGCGATCCAAGAGCTTCGCGTGAAGACTGCTCGCGCCGACTATTTTCCACAAATCTTTGCTACCGGTAGTTACGATTTTTCTGACCGGATTGATTTCGGATTTGAACCCGAAAATTATAATTTGGGGCTACGCGGACAATATACGATTTGGGATAACGGTCAACGCGAAGGCGGTTTCGCCCAAGCGAAAGAGAATTTAAACGCCACAGTGAGCCGCAATGAAAGTATCAAACAAGGTTTAATTCTTGATATTACCCAGGCTTACTACGATGTTCTCCAATCACAGGAACTCGTCAGTGTGAGTGAGCAAATCCTGGCGAGGTCTCAAGAGAATACACGACGCACGCGGGATTTCGTAGAGGCGGGTTCACTCATCCCCGCAGATGTCGCGACTGCTGAGGTTCGCGAAGCAAACGACCAATTAAGTTTGCTAAACAACCAAAATTCACTTCAAATTGCACAGGCAACGCTGCCACGACTCCTCGGGTTAGATCCAGGCGTGCTGCTCACCGTTGCGGTTGATGAAGCATATCAGTTGTATCAAGACCGAGGCACCATTGAACGGATAGAAATACCGGTTGAAGAAGCCATCCAGACAGCACTTGACAATCGTCCAGAGTTCCAAGAACTTCAGGCACAATTGAGAGTGCAAGAATGGAGTCTAACCTTGGCAAAATTACAGCGATGGCCCCGGTTGAATGCGGATGCAAGTTACGATGTGAATCTTGACGATTATCTCCGCGAGCGCGAGAATTTCTCCGACTTTCGGAGCTGGAGCATCGGCGCCTCACTCAACTTCACGCTTTTTGATGGGGGTATCTTAGGCAATCGTGTCAAAGAATTAACGATGCAGTTAGAGCAGACCCGTGAAAACGCGAGCGACTTGGAACGGAATGTGGCACTCGCTGTCAGACAAGCGTACCTCAATCTGAAACGAAGTGAAACCTCTCTTGATATTTCCAAAGCGCAGGTTAATAACGCACAACTGAGTTTGGATGTGATTCAAGGTCGTTTCGATGTGGACAAGGCGATTCTGCTTGAATTGCTGGACGCTCAAACAAGTTATGCACAAGCATTAACGAATCAGGTGAATGCTTTCTACGATTACAAGATCGCACAAACCCGTCTGCAAGACGCAATGGGAGTTTTACAATAACCATGAAGAATCGAAAAAAGTGGTTCATTATTGGGGCGATTGCCGTTGTTGTTATCGCCGTTGGGGCAATCGGCGCGACCCGGATGAATTTCAGTTTCGGTCAACAAAAAAAGGACGAAGAGGTTAAACAAGAGGTTGTCCGGCGTGGAGAATTCCGCGTGAGAGTGCGCGAATCGGGCAATCTACGTTCTTTCCTTGAGGTGGATGTCCGCTCAAATGTTGAGGGTGAGATCATCAAAATCCTCGTTGACGAAGGACAAAAAGTTGAAGTGGGAGATCCGCTCCTCCGCATTGATGATGAACAAATTTTAGAGCAAAAGAAGCAAGCAGAGGCAAATCTCGAAGCCCGCGATGCTGAACTCAAACGCGCGGAACTCCAGATTCAGATTACTGACAAACAACAGGATAGTAATCTCGCACAAGCACGAAATTCGGTACTTAAGGCACAAGCGACTTTAGATTCATTTGTCGCAACAACACAGCAACGGGTAACGGAAGCCGAAACCCTCGTTGCCACGACCCAAAATTCCCTGAATCAGGATATTATCGGACTAAAGCAAGGAGAGATTGCCTTAGGACAGGCAAAACTGACGCTTGAACGGGCAAAGACAACAGTTGAATCGGCTAAAATCTCCTACGAGACAACAGAATCAGAACATGAACGAAACAAGGAACTGTTCGACAAACAACTCATTTCAAAACAGGCGTTAGAAGACTCACAGAAGCAATTGATCATCGCCAAATCAAATTATGAGACCTCCGAAAAAGAGGTAGAATCACAACTTGAAACCATAAAATCCCAAGACGAAAACATCAAAGCAATGGAGCAGGCGATCGAGAGCAGGCGATCGACGCTTGATTTAAATAAAAAAAATATTGAAACCCTCAAAGATTCGTTAGATGCCCAACGTAAGCAGTATAAAGCAGAACTTGAGGACGCGCAAACCCGCCTTGATCAGATACAAGAAACAATAGAAGAACAAAAAGCATTGGCGAAACACGCGAGGGTCGGGGCAGAGGCAAGTCGACTTGAAGCAGAAAGCCGACTTAAGTCGCAAAAGGAGCGGTACAACTGGACAACCGTCACTGCGCCTATCTCTGGTACGATTACACGCCTTATCGTAGAAGAGGGCGAAATTATCACTTCGGGACGTTCTGCATTTTCACGAGGTGACCCTATTATGCGGATCGCCGATCTCAATCAGATGATCGTCAGAACACAAATCAATCAAGTAGAGATTGGAAAAATAGAGTTAGGGCAACGTGCCGAAATTAGCGTTGATAGCTACCCGAATCGTATCTTTCCGGGTAGGGTGAGCGAAATTTCACCGAGCGCGACCCCGCGAGGTCCACAGAACCAGAGTTCTGTGATTACATTTGAGGTAGATGTAGAGGTTATCGGTTCACCGCCGGAACTACTGCCGGGGATGTCTGCTGATGTTGACATCATTGTGTTTGAAGAGTCGGATATCCTGCAACTCCCGATTCCGTCGGTATTAAGCCCTGAGATTTTTACTGTCAAAGCGAAGGTAAATCCGAGTGATTTGGAGCGATTCCGAGCAGGACAGGAACTCAAAATTCGGAGTCTGGTCGGAAAAGAGTTCACTGGCACTGTTGGTAAAATTTCACCGGAACAGGATCGCGGTAATCTCGAAATTTTGCTTGAAGGGGACCAGAAAGGTTTGCGGACGGGTCCAATAGAGATCAGCATTGTGATTGCTGATGAAAATGTCCTCTCTGGTATAGAAGCCGAAGTGAGTAGTGAACGACAGTACTTTGTTATGTTAGACACTGGTGAATCTGATAAAAACACCAAAGAGGAAAAAGGGGTCAAGACCCATATTGCAATTGGGCAACGCAATAACACGCACTTTCAAATCACTGGCGGTCTGAAAGAAGGTGATCGCGTTTTTGTGCCTTCCATGCAAGAATTAACAAAGGGTGAAAAAACTTCAAATGATGAAGAGGACAAGTAAATCTGCTTGATTGTTAGCAATACTAAGGAGGAGACGTTGTGTTAATAGATGTAAGAGAGTTAACGAAAGTTTACCAAATGGGTGACGTTCAGGTGCACGCGTTGCGAGGCGTAAGTTTCACGGTAACATCAGGTGAATTCATTGCGATCATGGGACCCTCGGGTTCCGGTAAATCGACGATGATGGATATTCTCGGATGTCTCGCGACTCCAACATCGGGTGATTACTTCCTTGAAGGTGAAGAGGTCGGCAGACTTTCGGACAATCGTCTGGCAGACATTCGGAATAAGAAGATCGGCTTCGTGTTTCAGTCGTTTAACTTACTGCCACGGACGAGTGCGCTCAACAACGTTGAATTACCCCTCATCTACTCTGGTTTGGGCAGAAAGGAGCGAAAACGGCGGGCATTTGAAGCCTTAGAGGCAGTCGGCTTAGCGGATCGCGTGGATCACAAGTCAACGGAGTTATCGGGTGGACAGATCCAACGTGTTGCGATTGCGCGCGCCTTAGTCAACAGCCCGTCAATGATCTTCGCTGACGAACCGACGGGTAATTTAGATACCCGCTCTGGTACTGAAATCATGGCAATCTTTAACCGACTCAACGACGAAGGTAACACTATCATTATGGTGACACACGAACCCGAAGTGGCGGAACATGCGAAACGTGTGTTGCATATCCGAGACGGTTTAATCGAACGGGATGTCAGGCAAAACGGACATAATGGCGCGGATGCCGAATAGATACACTTCAATGGGTGTGCTTTTCAAGCGCGCCCAAATTTGCATAGATAATACTCACCAGTCGCGCCCATAAGCCTATCAAAACCTGATCCAACTATGCACCATGTCAGAATTACCACGCCGTCCCGGTTACATTTTTCTCTGCTTGATTTGAACGGTGCGCTGGGACGTATTGATGGTGGTTTCGGTTTAACGATTACCGATCCACATTTTCAAATCGTCGCTGAACGTGCAACTGTCATTGATGTCGCTGCTTCTGTATATCGCGATCGCGCATATTCTGCTCTCGAACGCCTCCAAAAAACCCACCCATTTCCCGGTATTAAATTAACATTTGAAACCGAAATCCCGATGCATTGTGGCTTCGGGTCGGGAACACAACTTGCCCTGGGTGTCGCACAAGCCGCGAATGTCTTGTATGAACTCGGTTTGGAGGTTCAAGAACTCGCGAGAATCGTCGGGCGCGGTGGCACTTCAGGAATCGGGGTCGCAGCATTCGACACAGGTGGCTTTATCGTAGATGGCGGACATCGTTTTCCAGATCAAAAGTCTTCCTTCCTGCCTTCTTCTGCCGTGGGTGATATCCCACCGCCTCCTATTCTCTTGCGTTACCCATTCCCAGAATCGCCGATGCTAATTGTGATGCCGAACTGTTCGAGGATTTACGGCGAGGCAGAGATAGAATTGTTCCAGACGCTGTGCCCACAACCCGAATGGGTTGCTCAAAAACTATCCCATATCCTCCTCCTCCAAATACTCCCGGCTCTCATCGAAGGGGATATGTCTAACTTCGGCAACGCTTTAAATCGTATCCAGCAATTTGGATGGAAGCGGGTGGAAATTGACGCGCAAGGTGATGAGTTGCAACTCACACTCGATTTCTTAAGCACTACTGGTGCCTTCGGTGCTGGTGTTAGCAGTTGGGGACCTGCGATTTGTGTATTAGGCGAGGAAATTGGGGAACTGAAGCAGGAGACGGAGGCATTCCTGAAAACGCTTCCCACTGGGGGTTCATGTTTTATTACGCGAGCGAACAATTCAGGTGCCCGCGTTATATTAGATTAAAAACAGAAACGGGCAGATGTAGCAATCTACCCGTCTGTTTTAGCCTTTGCTTGGGGAATAATAGGGATTATCCCCAGCAGCGTGGTCCGTCGTATCAACGACATGCTTAATTTCAGGGAAAACTTCCTGAATCATGGCTTCAATGCCGTGTTTGAGGGTGGCATTCGCCATCCCACAGCCTTGACAGCCACCGCCCATGTGAATATAGATAGAGTCATCCTCAACGTTCAAGAGCTCTATCTGTCCGCCGTGTGCAGCGACAGCTGGGTTGATACGTTCGTCAATAAGTTTTTGAATCTCCTGCGCTTTGGGATTGTCCCACGTCGGCGTGTTGGGATTCTCAATGTTAAAGCCACTGGAATTTAGGTCCTCGACATAATCAATAACAGCCCCTTTGAGGTCAGGTGCACTTTCTGCATCGACGAGGACTTTAAAATTCTCACATTCGACGATAATATCGCCGTCTTGAACTTCGGTAGCTAAGCCGAGGCTGTACTGGAAAGCGGTAGCGGTTCTACCTTGGATTCCAATCCGTAGCCCTTGGACTTCAACCTCCTCAGTTTGTATAACTGCGTGAATTTTCTCCTGTGCGGTTTCCGTAACCTCAAGCAAAGGGGTTTCGGTTCCCGTGAACTTCTTCAAGAAATTCTTCATAGTCGCCTTCCGTGATTATTTATGCGGCTCTGGAGGACGCAGATCGCAATTCACTCATCTCTTCATATTGAAATTCGCTCATTTCTTTATAAAGATTATTCAACCGCTTGAGTGCGTCTATTTCAAGCTGACGGACTCGTTCCCGGGTAACCTTCAAGGCAACCCCAATTTCTCGGAGCGTTTTCCGTTCTCCGTCCTCAAGTCCAAAACGCATCCTCAGGACTGTCTGCTCGCGTTCCGGCAATTTGTCAAGAAATTGAGCGATCAGATCGGCGTTAATTAATTCGGCGATGGGTCCTTCTTCGCCACTGGTTGTGGGGTCCTCGATTAAATCACCTAACGTTGAAGCGGAACGTTCATCACTGAGCGGCAGATCCATAGAAATGGCATCGGCGTTAAAGGTAAGAATCTCTTCAACCTGATTAACTGTAAGGTCCAAAGCCTCGGCTATCTCATCGCGTCTGGGTTCACGTTGCAACTCTTGACACAACGTTGCATAAATAGAATCAAATTTATTCATCTTAGCGACGATATAGGAAGGTAATCGAATCGAACGAGAGAAATTATCAAGCGTGCGCATAATCGCCTGCTTAATCCACCAGATAGCATAAGTGCTGAATTTAAACCCTTTTCGATAATCAAATTTGCTTGCCGCCTTAATGAGTCCGATATTTCCTTCCTGAATTAAATCTTCAAGCGGGACATTGTGGCCCTGGTACTTGACGGCAATAGAAATAACGAGCCGTAGGTTGGCTTGGACTAATTCATCGCGCGCGCTGTGTGCTTCAATCTCAGCAACTTCAATTCGTTCCACCAGCTCTCTTTTCTGCTCGTCCGGTAACGTATCAGATTGCACGAGAATGTTTAGGAGTTCATCCACCAAGGTATTGCGTGCGTCACTACCGCCGGGCTCAATCTGCTTCGCCAGCGCCTCTTTTCTCTCAAGAGACAACAGGTTGTTCTCCGATAGTGTTTTCAACAATTCATCGACTGCTTCTCGCGGTTCGTCCTCGCTGGCTCTCATCTGTTTCACCAGTTCCACTTTGACCTTGGGAGATAATAGTTCAACTTTTACTAATACTTCCAGTAGTTCGTCCAGTGGTTGTGCCTCGGCGGCTTCAATCCGTTTCGCTAATTCAACTTCTTCTTCTCGTGACAACAGGCGATGACCTGCTACGCTTCGGAGCCAACTTGTTAGTGCTGTCCGATCGCTGCCTTTAGAATTTTCAGAATACTCTGTCTCGTCCATGGGAAACGTTGGATCTATATAAGATTCAACATTTCCTATATTAGCTGTTTCACCGAAATACTCGGCTTCCATTGTTCTCCTCTCCTTATCCATAGATTTTGATAACAAAGATTATGATACATTCTCTTTAAACGTTTTGTCAAGTAAAATGTTTAAAAAAAAAGAAAAAACTTATAAAAAACTATAAAAAACGCTGTATAACCCTTCATTTTCCCAAAATTTATCTATTTTTCCTGCATTTCATAGGTCGAACATTAGAGCTGCAGCAAACTATGATAGATTTTAGAATGAATTAGACCCTATAGGTAGCGAGGTTGGGAAACCTCGCCAGCAGCAGTAGGGCAAAATTAGAGCCACAACAAACTATGTGGCATGCCCGACCAGTAGCACCGCTGCGGGAAACGAAGTGGCAGCGGCTTTTTCAAAGGCTTTACTGATACACGAAATATCGTTATCTGTCTCCAGCATCTCGTAAGGCAAATTCCACGCCTTGAGCGTCGGTTCAAGAAAGGTCGCTACAGAATCAACCCAATTCCCATCTGCGTCGCGGTTGTGATACCCCCGATAGCCAATAAAGATGACCACTGGTACTTGCATGTTAACGACTGTACCCCGGATAGCATCACCGGACTCCAGAAAACCTGTGTTTTGGATGATAATGACGGGTTTCTTACCACCGACGTATAACCCGGATGCAATAGCAAACGACTCACCCTCACGGGTTACAGTGATGACCTCGATATCAGGTTCTGCCCGCAAAATTTCATACATCCGGGCGCTCCCGTTATCGGGAACACCTATGGCATGGGTGATGCCCTGTTTTTTCAATTCATCTAC
>CAZGAW010000131.1:11563-13526 GCA_964523645.1 uncultured bacterium
TACTGCCTGCCTTCAACCAAGGCATCGACAACCGTTGGATCAGCGAGGGTTGAAGTATCTCCGAGTTCAGAGAGATCGCCTTCTGCTATCTTTCGGAGGATACGTCGCATAATTTTTCCGGATCTCGTCTTCGGCAATGCGGGTGTAAACTGGATCTTATCAGGTGTGGCGATAGGCCCGATATGTTGCCGTACCGCCTGTTTGATACCGGTTTCTACCGTATCAGAGGGAGCCTCACCCGTCATCAGCGTGACATAGGCATAGATGCCCTGCCCTTTGATGTCGTGCGGATACCCGACAACGGCTGCTTCTGCGACCGCCTCATGCTGCCCGATTGCTCCTTCAACTTCGGCAGTTCCCAATCGATGTCCAGAGACATTCAGGACATCATCAACGCGCCCTGTAATCCAATAGTAACCATCTTCATCGCGTAGTACGCCATCACCCGTCATATAGTAACCAGGGAATCTGCGGAAATAGGTGTCCAAAAACCGTTCATGGTCGCCGTAGACGGTCCGCATGATACCGGGCCAAGCGGTTTTAATACAGAGGTACCCAGTCGCCGGGTTGCCTTCCACCTCGTTCCCTTCTTCATCGAGTATCACAGGTTCAATCGCAAAGAACGGGAAGGTTGCTGAACCGGGTTTCAAGGGCGTTGCTGCGGGCAGCGGTGTCATCAAGATTCCGCCTGTCTCCGTCTGCCACCACGTATCGACAATCGGGCAGCGTCTGTCACCAACGGTATTGTAGTACCATAACCACTCCGGCTCTTTGATGGGTTCGCCGACGGTGCCGAGCAATCTGAGTGTGGAGCGGTCGTACTTCTCGACCCATGTATCGCCTTCCTTCATCAATGCGCGGAGTGCGGTTGGCGCGGTGTAGAAGATGTTGATCCGATGTTTTTCGACGACCTGCCAGAATCTTCCGAAGTCGGGATAGTTCGGTACGCCTTCAAACATAACGGTAATCGCCCGATTTGCAAGCGGACCGTAGATGATGTAAGAGTGCCCGGTAATCCATCCTATGTCAGCGGTACACCAGTAGACATCGCCTTCGTGGTAGTCAAAAACCTGTTGGTGTGTGTAAGACGTGTAGGTAAGGTAGCCACCTGTCGTATGTAAAACACCTTTGGGTTTCCCTGTCGAACCGGAGGTATAGAGAATAAAAAGTGGGTCTTCAGCGTCCATAACAGTGGGTTCACACTCGGCAGAGGCATCGGCTATCGCTTCATGCCACCAAATATCCCGCGAGGCATCAAAATCGACTGTATCGCCGGTGCGCTTGACGACGATGACTTTCTCAATGGATGGACAGTCGGCGACTGCAGCATCGGCATTCGCCTTCATGGGTATATCGCTACGGGGTCCACGCATTGCGGTATCTTGCGTAATGAGCATTTTACACGCCGAGTCGTTAATCCGGTCTCGGAGGGATTCGGCTGAAAATGCGCCAAAGACGATAGAGTGAACGGCACCAATCCTTGCACATGCGAGCATCGCGATGGCTAACTCTGGGACCATCTGTAGATAGATACAGACACGGTCGCCTTTTTCAATGCCCTGTGCTTTGAGGACGTTGGCGAATTTTTTGACCTCCGTTAGGAGTTCATCAAATGTGAACGTTTTATCTTCAGATGGGTCGTTTCCCTCCCAGATAATAGCGGTTGCGTCGCCGTGTCCAGCCTCTACATGCCGATCAAGGCAGTTATAGCAAGCGTTGAGTGTGCCGCCTTCAAACCATTTGATTTCTCCGTTGACGAAGTCATAATCGCGAACGGTATGCCATTTCTGATACCACGTCAACCGTTCGGCAACCGTTGCCCAGAACGCTTCAGGGTCTTGGACGGATTCGGCATATTGCGCTTGATACGCTTCTAAACTGTTGACGTGCGCCTTATCTATAGGATAGGTAGTCTCTACCGGTGGAAAAACGTTGTTAGCCATTTTATATTTTTATCTCCTCT